>NYTQ01000049.1 GCA_002683585.1 Cryomorphaceae bacterium | reverse complement strand
CAAAGGGTCTTTTATCATTTCTGGTAGAAGAACTTATCTTGACCTAATTATGAAGGCCGCTATCCCAGATTCCTCTCCATTTGCTGGAACAAGCTACTTCTTTTATGATCTCAATGCCAAATTCAATTATAAACTAAGTGATAAAGACCGTATTTTCTTAAGTGGATACTACGGTAAAGATGTGTTTTCATTTTCAGATAACCAAGGAGGATTTAGCGTGAATATGCCATGGGGAAATGGTATAGCTGCCTTGAGGTGGAATCATTTATTTAGCAAAAAACTGTTTATGAATGTTACCGGGACATTCTCTGATTATATGTTTCAATTTGGATCATCCCAAGATCAGTTTATCTTTAGTTTAACTTCAGGTGTGCGAGATATCGGTTCAAAAGTTGATTTTTCATACTTCCCAAACCCAAGACACCTTATTAAGTTCGGAGCGAACCATATCTATCATACTTTCACACCAACCAGCGTGTCGGCTGAATCAGATTCTGTTGTTTTTGATACGGGCGCGGCACAACAATTATTTTCTCATGAAACTGCATTTTATTTCATGGACGATTTCGAGGTAAATGATAAGTTTAAGGTGAACGCTGGTTTACGTTA
This sequence comes from Cryomorphaceae bacterium, assembly GCA_002683585.1. The sequence goes on along the minus strand of NYTQ01000049.1, from coordinate 9,846 downwards.
CAGTATGTATCACCACATAGGTCCTTTCACAAGATATATTAATGGAGATATAAGCGCCCCAGACACTTCTGTACAGTACCCATCAGGCGATTTGATAAAGTTTTATCATGGTCTGGAACCTAGACTCTCAATGCGGTGGTTATTGCCCGATAATAGCTCAATTAAAGCAGGTTACTCCTACAATTATCAATATGTACACCTGACAGCGCTCAGCGCGGTATCATTGCCAACAGATATTTGGTACCCGACCACAGATATAGCAAAACCTCAAATAGGTTGGCAGGGTAGTGTCGGTTATTTTAAAAACTTCTTCGACGATAAAATAGAAACCTCTGTGGAGGTCTATTATAAGAAGATGAATAATATGATTGAATATAAGGAAGGAGCATTGCCTAGTGATAATGTTAACGATAATACTGATAACCTTCTTGTTTTTGGTGAAGGCTGGTCCTATGGTGTAGAGTTGTTTTTGAAGAAATCGGTGGGGGACTTCACTGGTTGGATAGGTTATACATGGGCAAAGTCGGATAGAAGGTTTCCTGATTTGAATTCTGGTAACCTATACCCAGCTAAATATGATCGCCGTCATGATCTTAGTATTGTTGGTACGTATAAGCTAAATGATAGATGGACATTCAGTACTGCTTTTGTATATGCCACAGGAAATACCTTAACACTCCCTTCCTCATGGTATGTTCAGGAACAAAATCTTTTATTTAATTATGGTCAACGTAATTCAACCCGAATGGCACCATACCACAGATTAGATCTATCCGCAACCTTATACAGCAAAACGCACAAGACAAAAACAGACGTTAATGGTAACGAGGTTCGCGTTAAAAAGAAATTTAAAAGCAATTGGGCCTTTTCTATTTACAATGTATACAATCGAGCAAATCCATTCTTTATGTATGTGGACAATGATGGTGACTTCCTTGCAGGTGACTTTCAGCTCACAGTTAAACAAGTATCCTTATTTCCAATCATCCCAAGTGTAACTTGGAATTTTGAATTATAATATGAGACCAATTATTTATATACTCAGCATAGTTTTATTATGCCTTTCCTGCACAAAAGAGGTGGACATAGCAATTCCCGGATACGAGGAACAAATCGTTGTGGACGGTAATATAAAGACTGGTCAGCCCGCAATCGTACTTTTATCTACGACCGCTAATATCTACTCACCAACCAATCTTGAGGCGTATTTAAGTGGTTTCATTTCAGGTGCGACCGTTATCGTTTCCGATGGTGCGGTTATAGATACACTTGTTGAAATATGCACCGACAACCTTCCTCCTGGAACAGAAGAGCTTGCCGCAGCGTTTTTTGGTCTCCCCGTTGATGAACTCATTAACCTCAATCTTTGTGGTTACTTCTCAACTTCGATTGTTGGTGAAGTAGGTAAAACCTATAGTTTGTATGTTGATGTTAACGGAGAAAATTACACCTCTGTTACTTCAATATTGCAACCCACTGCATTAGATTCACTCTACTGGAAGCCTGANGCCCCGCTTGATGAGCATGGCTGGTCNTGGGCAACTTTGACGGATCCTTTAGGTTCNTTTGATGCNTATTTATGGGAGGTNCAGCGNTTGAACATANCNCCGGATGGAACAATAGACCCANTAGTNTATAAACCCTTTAATCCCTATTTCAATGATGATTTTTTTGATGGTTTGACCTTTGATTTCGCCTATGAGAATCCCATTAATTTTTTCGATGAAGATGTTGATGAGGCGCATAGGGGTTATTATGCTCAAGGGGACACAATATTGGTCACCCTATCCAAACTCGGGCAGGCCGAATACAATTTCTTTGAAAAGAAATACAACCAAATGTATACAGCAGGAAATCCCTTTGCTACACCTACAAATATCCCTTCAAATATNGAAGGTGGGGCATTAGGTATTTGGGCAGGTTTTTCTCCTTATGTAGACACCCTTTATTGCCATCCTTAAGCAGTCAAACGTTGTATAATTTCTCCTTCATTAGGGAATTCTTTGATCAGCTCGTCATAGCTGAGCAGCTCAAAATCCTTAAACTCAAAACCAGGNGATACCACACANCTTACAAGGGCATATGCGTTTGGCTCTATAACCGCACTGCCAAAGATTGTGTTTCCTTTTACCAAATGCTGCGGACGACAAACATCATTATATGTTTTTCCTAAAATATATTCCTTATGCATTTTGTCCTCAAGTGTATGTATAACGATTGGGCTACCCTCATGGTGGAACCAAAGTTCATCGTTTGAAATTCTATGGAAATTAGATACATTTTCAGAGGTTAAGAGGAAATAAATGGAAGTCATTAAAACNCCTTCTTCATTTGCTGTTTTTTGTGCAGACCGATAGGTTTCGCTATAAAAACCACCTTCTGGGTGCTTTTTAAGGTTTAAGGTATCAACAANTGTACTTATTCTATTCGATTGGTCCGGGCCGGAANGTAGATCCATTGCTTTTTGTATTTGGGAAGAAAAACTTTAGGTCCAAGGATAGAAAAGACCCATTTATATTTGCTACAGAGACTAATTCATATCCCTGGTATTTATACATACCAGCAAGAATAAAGAGTGGAGCAAGTGGTATCTGCACAGATCCTCCTAAATANAAGAATCCAGATTTCTTGCTTCTGAACTCAAATCCAATATTTCCATTGAAATCCGCAGTAAATTTCTTCTTGTAATCTACATATCCTGTATGTATGAATGAATGATTACCACCTGTATTGTTAACNCCACCGATTGTTGAGGGTTTATATGAGGCTGCTATTCCTAGGGAAGCATTTGCATACCATGACTTATTAAGCTTAATATAAATAAGACAATTTAAAGGGATATCATAGGATAGGAATCCAAGATCTCTTTGGGCGTATTGATTGGANTCTGCAACACTCATNTTAAGGTTAAAATTCCTATGAATTAGGTTGATTCCAGTTTCAAATGCAATCAATTTAGTGATTCCTGCTCTAACTGTTGCGCCAATTGAGTAACCTGTTTTTTGGGTGCATGTGCTGGTAAATTCTTCGTTGTTAATGGTGACTGATTTACTACCTACAAAATTATTAGGAAGAACAGTTCTATAGTGCACGCCAAAATAAGAAGGTACTTTTTTTGATTGACTNAAGCTATTTAGGCTCAAAAGGATAAAAAGTAAAACAAGGACCTTCATTTAATTTGCTCGGTTTTTTTATTTAGGTAGGTCATATGTTTACAATAACTCAAAATAGACAAAAGTAGTATGCCTAAACCAAATAAAAGTACAGTCCAACGAAGCAGACGAAAAGGAATAAGCGGCTTCTTGTGCTGACCCTCTACCTTGAAATTCATCTGCATTGTTTTTTTATAATGTTTCTTATGTAGCGCAAAGAGTGTGTAGGTGACTTGTTTCTTTTCTTCTGTATCNTCCTCAAATGTGATATTATTGGCTTTTAGTTCTTCACGAAAAGAGTTTGCTCTAGCGATGTCTGTAAATCGGTAAACAAGGAAATTAGGATTGTTTGGATGTTTCGTGAAATTTACAAAACCAAGATCCAAATGCTCTATTGGGTTTTCCATATAGTATTATATTCAATAGGTTTCCTGTGAGACTTTGGCCATTCTTCTTTTGTGTAGCCTAAATAAATTAACCCCAAACATTTATCTTTTTCAGTGAGACCAAGAAAATCATTCATTTCCTTTGAGTAAATCAGTTTTGGCGATGACCAAAATGAGCCTATCCCATATGCGGTTGCGGTAAGCTGCATGTTTTGAATGGCGCAAGCTACCGCCTCAATTTCTTCAATTTCTGGTATCCTCTCTTCTGGTTGTCTAGACATGTTTACAATAATGACCACCGAAGAAATTAGGGGTCTGCGAATTAGTTTAGCAAGTTTTGCGTCATTTTGCTTGTCTTTTGGTGTTGTTTCCAGGTAGAGCTTACCTAGTGATTGACTTAATTCTTGTCTNGCATCCTCTGATTGATAGACCTGAAACCTCCATGGTTGAGTGCTGCCGTGGTTCGGAGCCCATTGTGCATTTTGTAATATCAATTCGATTTGATCCTTTTGTACTTTTCTGCTCGTATATTGTTCAGGACGTATAGACCTCCTGCTTCTGATCAAATCATTGACTTCGGAAAGATTAAATTTCATGATGCGATTTTCACAAATTTACATACTAAAGATGACTTAGTTGCAATAAGTTTCACTGTAAACTGTAGCAGCTTTTAAGCCTAAAGCAATCGCCTTCTTTAGGTCTCTGCAGCAGCCTTTTTCATCACCATTCATTCTTTTTACAAGCGCACGCATGTAGAAATAATTGGGGTTGTCAGTGTTGAGGATAATTGCTTGGTCCAAATCCTGAATGGCGTTATGAAAATTTTCTGCCGTGAAATAAATAAAGGATCGAATAGAGTAGAGGTGAGAAATTGTTTTTTTGTCTTTGGGAATATCAACTGTAATGCGGATACCAGCGTTTAAAAGCTCCATTGCATTTTTATAATTACCCCTTGAGATGAATACATCTGAAATTTTTGCGTAAGCATCAGCACAGGCGCTGTCAACACTTAATGCCTTGTCATAGAGATTTAAAGCACCAGATGTATCTAGCTTTGCCAGCTTCTTGTCTCCCTTGCTGAGTAATTTATTTACTTTTTGCTGGGCTTGTAACGAGAAGCAGACACCAAAAACGAAGATTAAAACTATTTTCACTCATATAAATTTAATGCATTTTNGAATAAAGCNNNANTNAAGATTANTATTTNTTGAAATATATTTATCTTTGCACCTCTNNTGGCCTCGTGGCGCAACTGAATAGCGCACCTGATTACGGCTCAGGAGGTTACAGGTTTGAATCCTGTCGAGGTCACAAAAGCCCCTTTCTTTGGTTGGGGCTTTTTTATGTTTTGCCGTTTCTATTGTTTAATAATTTAGACTGCGTTATGAGAACGTAAAAAGTTTACGATACTGATTATTATTTTAGTATTTAATATTACGTCAAACAAAGTATTTAATACGCAATACTTATATTTGAAAGACACACCATCAATACCGTAAAACGAATTTATATGCTTCCTATTCTCGCTATTTTATCTGCCTTCAACCTTCTTTTGGTATTGTTTATACTCGTTCAAGTGCGTTCTGTTAAATCAAATTCGGGAGTCGAACAAATTCAGGAGCTAGTCAGTAATGAGTTTCGAGAAAATAGAAAGGAGCTATCGGGAATGCTAAAAGAAAATAGAGAAGAGCTTTCATTAGGNATAGAAAANCTAACAGNGAAATTAAATGAAAAATTNACTGCACTTGGTGAAACNCTTAAGACAAATGCNAAAGANGATCGAGAAGCCATGACCAATGCGCTTAAAGAGTTTAAAGATTCTTTCTCTCAAAGCGTGAAGGATTTTAATGAGCTTCAAAAGCAAAAGTTCAATGACATGGGGCTAAAGCAAGANAAACTTGTTGATTCTACCAATGAGCGTTTGGAAAAAATGCGCGAAACTGTTGACGAAAAGCTTCACAAGACCCTTGAAGAGCGTTTAGGTCAATCCTTTAAAATTGTAAGTGAAAGACTAGAGGCTGTTCAGAAAGGTTTAGGTGAGATGCAGAACTTAGCAAGTGGGGTAGGAGACCTTAAAAAGGTACTAAGTAATGTCAAAACNAGAGGNGTTCTTGGAGAAATTCAGCTTGGTAATATTTTGGAGCAAATATTGGCGCCTGAGCAATATGACCAGAATGTAAAAACAAAGTCTGGTTCTGATGCGCATGTTGAATTTGCTATTAAGCTTCCAGGNAATACGTCATCAGGCAAAGAAATATACTTGCCCATAGATGCCAAGTTCCCGCAAGAAGACTTTGTTCGTTTACAGGCAGCTTATGACGTAGGTGATGTTCCAGCAATTGAAGCTGCTAATCGAGACCTAATGCGTTCTATAAAAGCTTTTGCTAAGGATATTAAAGGTAAATACCTTGACCCGCCAAATACAACAGACTTCGGAATTATGTTTCTTCCAATAGAAGGTCTATTTGCAGAGGTCGCACGCCAACCNGATATGATTGCTTTATTGCAACGAGAATATAAAATCATTGTGACTGGTCCAACTACCTTGGCAGCNATGCTCAATAGNCTTCAGATGGGCTTTAAAACGCTCGCTATCCAGAAAAGAACAAGTGAAGTTTGGAATGTGCTCGGCGCTGTTAAAACGGAATTTGGGAAATTTGGTGGTGTTTTGGCAAAGGCACAAAAGAAAATCAACGAGGCAAATAATGAAATCGACAACCTAGTTGGAACAAGAACTAGAATGATGCTCTCTAAGCTAAAAAAGGTTGAGGAGCTTCCANCGGCAGANTCTGACAAATTGATAGATGATGGCTTAAATGATGCTGTAGATTACGANGAGGAAGTATAGAAGCGAAATGAGTACAGAAGCCAAGACATATACNCTGACACAACTNCACGTATCCATTGAGAATTGGGTNAGGAAAACCTTTTCCGTTAAGCAGGTATGGATCACTTGTCAAATCGCCAAGGCAAATGAGAAGAATGGCCATTATTATCTTGAGCTGGTGGATTCCAAAGATGGTTTAAGAACCGCTCAAGCNAAAGGTATGATTTGGCGAACAAGCTTTGGCGCCATTCAAAAACAACTCNCATCTTTTGACTTAAANACAAGTGATGTTCTAAAAGAAGGTCTTGAAATAAAATGCCTTGTAACCGTTAATTTTCATAAAGTCTATGGAATGAGTCTTGTAATCAGTCAAATTGATCCTTCAATTTTATTGGGTGATATTGAAAAACAAAAGGCTGAAACAAGAAAAAGACTTGAAAAAGAAGGTTTATACCCACTACAAAAGGAACTTTATTTCGGTCCTATAATTAAGCGAATTGCTTTAATTGGATCTCCTGAAACTTCTGGTTTTGAAGATTTTATGAATGAGTTAATGAATAATGACATCTTCACAAACTTCAAGATTAAGATCTTTCCTGTTGGTGTCCAATCTCAAGAGGCAGTTGATGAAATAACAAACGCNATTCAANAGGCGAATTTATATGATGTTGATGCCATTGCTATTGTACGTGGAGGGGGGTCTAAAATGGACCTTCACATTTTCAATAGTTATTCTATTTGTTCTGCATCCGCGCGTTCCAGAATTCCAATAATTACGGGCATTGGTCATGAATCGGATAACTGTCTTATCGACGAGGTCGCGCACACAAGTATGAAAACACCCACGGCTGCCGCAAAACTATTCTACATGAATATAGGTGTATTTGCGTCAAGCTTATCAAATACAAGCAAGCATATTCAGCTTCAGGTTAGAGAATTGCTTTCCCAATCTTCAGGTGAGCTTCAGTTTTATTCAGGTATTCTTTATGAACGAGTTGATGAAATCATTCAGGTCAATGATTTAGCGTTAAACAAGCAGGATCAAAGTCTCCAATATAGTTTTAAAACATACCTTTCGGACACCAGAGAAGCTTTAAACGAATCGCTTCATCAATTGCAGTATGTGGTCTTTTCAAGTATTCAAATTGAACTTTCACAACTAGACAGCTTGGGTAGTTTTTTGGGACATACTATTGAGACTTATCTTCAAGATATTGCAACAAAGGAACTGCGGCAAGTTAAAGATTTGCTTTTCATTCGCGCTCAATTTGTGCTGCGTTCATCGCAAGACTATTTAGATTTTTGCACACAAAAATTAGGATTGGTAGACCCCAATCAATTATTTGAAAAGGGATATACAATCTCTACAATCGATGGTAAAGACATCAATAATATAAAAGGAGAGTTGATACAAAAGGAAATGACGACACATTCAAGCGGCTATAGTGTCCTGAGTACGGTAAATAAAATAATTAAAAAAAATGACAAAACAAGAAATTAAAAACCTCAAATACGATGAAGCCCTTGATATGCTTAAGGAAATTTCTTTAAAGCTTGAAAACAAGGAGGTTTCAATTGATGATTTAACGGAGCAAGTAAAGCTCGCCAATCAGCTTTCTGAACATTGTAAAAGTAAGCTGAAAGCGACTGAGGATGAAATTAAAAAGATCATTCAAACGGATGCTCCTGAATAAAATATATTGACTTCTTATTCTAAGAAGAGGGCTCTTCCGTTGATGATACTTTTGTTTGATTTATTTTCGAGTGTAAAATAATAAAGACCGGACGAGATCATCGAGCTATCTAATATAAAACGATTGCTATTTGTCTGGTTTTTATAAATGACACTCCCAAAATCATCAAAAACTTTTAGTTCAACGTCATTGTTGTTGGAATTATAAAAATATAATGATGAACTGCTTATGACTGGATGTGGCTTTAATAGGTAGCTGTTTGATGGAATGAGCAAGACCTCAATCCCTAGTACTTCGGAAAATTCCTGACCACCCAATAAGAGCTTGTAGTAATTAACCTGATTTGGCATTGGGTCTTCGTCAGTAAAAGTGTAAGCAACTGGGCTTGATAAATCACCACAAACGCCTTGAATATCTTCTATAAGATCAAAATTAACACTGTCCACAGTCGAACTTCGGTAGATTTGGATACCATTACAAACACTTCCTGATTTTATTGTCCAAGCCAAGAGGACTTTACCTTGGTTCAGGTCCAATGCAAAATCATCAAGAATGGTTTGACTAGAAACCATTGTTGCAATAAAAATAAATAAAACTGACAATGCTTTTTTCATAATACTCAGCGCATATTTCGTAACCTAAGTTACGGCAGTTTTGTTTATAACAAAAACGATGCCTTTAAAATGTTTTAACAAAAAAAAACCTCCCAATTGGGAGGTTTTGAATTTCTTTGAGAAATATCTTACTCAGCAGCTTCTTCAGCAGCATCCTCAGCTGGAGCTTCTTCAGCAGCAGCATCTTCAGTAGCAGCAGGAGCTTCCTCAGCAGCTTCTTCAGCTGGAGCTTCTTCCTCAGCAGCATCGTCCATTCCTTCTTCTGTAGCAGCTTCTTCTGAAGCGTTACCTGAAGCATCACCACAAGACGTAAATGTAAACGCCGCAGCAACAAATAATAAAGCAAATAACTTTTTCATAATATGTTTTTTTAAATAATTCGGAACAAATATAACTTTTTCTTCCTTTGGTTTTAACGGTTAATGGGCGTAATGCACTATTTTTTGCTTTTTTTAACAGGCTTTTATCGACATGTTTATGTTCAAAACAAACGATTAATTACTGAATGATAAATTTTTGAGAAGCATACCCAATAATCAGAATGTAGGCTCCGGGCGCAAATCCTTTTAAATCAATGGAATCTTTGGTGCTGTTCAAAATACCACTCGTGAGTTCCTTGCCATCCATCGACAGAACAATGAAATTGCTTGGCTCACCATTTGTTCTATGAACATTTATATTGCTTTGTGCAGGATTCGGAGAGATACTAAATCCTAAATCTACCTCTTGTTCATCTATTGCGGCAGTTGTCCCATTGATATCATACCTTGAAAAGAACTTCCATATTTCAACGTTTGAGCTGATATCTAGGTTACCGAAAGCTCCTGGCCAATCATGATCTCCATTATATACTTTGAAAAGCTCTACCGTGGTGCCATTTGTTCCACCATCATATACGAAATGGTCAACCGTTGTTCCATCTCCTGAGTTTATATCGGGTATTGGAGTCTGCGATGGGGTTGTGTTGCAGTTATTATAGTTTACCCAATAGTTGAGCACATTATCGATGCCCTCAGCAAATGGCCCGCCCGCGTAGGGAACAGTGCCATCATCAGTACCGTGAATTTGTAGAACAGGGGTAGGATGGTTAGGACTACACGATCCAAAAGTTGAAGGGGACATAGACCCTGTGACGGAGGCAATCGCAGCAATTTTGTCACTCAGCTGGCAAGC
>NYTQ01000048.1 GCA_002683585.1 Cryomorphaceae bacterium | reverse complement strand
TACTGCTCATATGTTTTTTGCGTTAAACCATCAATTGAAATAATCAAACGGTCCAAACCAGAGTCAACAATCTCAAGCGCCTTTTTCGGATTTACAAAATGTACATTAGATGAGGTAGATGTATAGATCCTAGAGCGCTTGGCTTCTTTTATTAACTCTAAAAACCTTGGATGTAAAAACGGTTCGCCCTGGAAATAATAATTGATATAAAAAACAGATTTGTCAATTTGACTCAATAGTTTTTTATGTAATCCCAAATCAATCTTCCCTGTGGGGCGTGTAAATTGCTTCAGGCCACTTGGGCACTCAGGGCAACCAAGGTTACATGAGGTAGTTGGTTCAATACTCATTGAGGCAGGTTTGCCAAAATGTATAGGTATTTTTAATATCCTGGTTGCTGAAAAGCTCAACCTTAAAAGGAATAAGTTCCAAATCCTTCTTGGGGTCATATGCCTTAGTATGCTTATTGAATCATTGACCTGTGACATAAAACGAAAGTACNAATTATCANCACTTCANCAACATCAAAATGATTGAAAGATAGAATGTNAAGTTATCTATNTNGAATCAGTAAAAGAGATATATTTGTACAAAGTCAATCTGTATGCAAATAATACTNAACCATANNCAAACACAACAAAAAATAACAAGGCTAGGCCATGAGCTTATTGAAAATTGCTTCGAAGAGCCTCATCTTTTTATAGGAGGAATTGCCGGAAATGGTTTTGAATTAGCGCAAAGACTCACGNGCATTATTGAAGAAAACTCTTCAATCCAAGTAACGTGTTTTGAAATCTCCATCGATAAAAATGAACCTTGGAAGAAGGATATAGCGCTCAGCATTGAACAAAAAAAGCTAAAAAAAGGATATATCGTTCTTGTNGATGATGTGATTAACTCAGGAAAAACACTTCAGTATGCACTCGTTAAATTTTTAGAACAGTCTACAAANGCAATNAAAACAGTAGTCCTTGTTGATAGAAAACATAGAAGATATCCGGTAAAGGCAAATTTTGTTGGACTCTCCCTATCAACCACCCTACAAGACCGAGTTGAAGTGGACTTTAGTCAAGGCGATACAAAAGCATTTTTAGTATGAAAAAGCCTACAGAAGCTCCCTCAAACCACGACCATCTTGAATTGATGAGCACGGCAGAGTTNTTAATGGGCATAAATCAAGAAGATCAAACCGTTGCNTCAGCAGTACAAAAAGAAATTCCAGCAATTGAACGTTTTTTAAAAGAAGCGCTTCCAAGAATGAAAAACGGCGGAAGGTTGTTTTATATCGGAGCAGGAACGAGTGGTAGACTTGGTGTAGTAGATGCGAGTGAATGCCCACCGACATTTGGCGTGGACCATGGAGTTGTTGTCGGGCTTATTGCAGGTGGTGACCAAGCCATAAGAAAAGCGGTTGAATTTGCTGAAGACGATACAGAGCAGGGCTGGAAAGATTTACTTAAACATGATATTAATGCTAAAGATATAGTTGTTGGAATAGCGGCCTCTGGCGGAACTCCTTACGTTTTAGGAGCAATTGAGCGTGCCAATCAAAATGGAATGCTGACAGCAGGAATCTCTTGTAACCCAGACTCAAAACTTTCAAAGGTAGCGGCCTGCCCGATCACGCCAGTTGTCGGACCGGAATTCGTAACTGGTTCAACGAGAATGAAATCAGGAACCGCCCAAAAGCTGGTGTTAAATATGATTTCTACAGCACTCATGATTCAGCTAGGACATGTGAAAGGCAATAGAATGGTTGATATGCAGCTCAGCAATAATAAGCTNGTAGAAAGAGGAACACGAATGGTATGTGAACAATTAAAAATCTCAAGTGAAAAAGGAAAAGCATTGCTTTTGAAGCATGGCTCCGTGCGCTCCGCTATTGAGGCATATGAGAACTAAAATCACATAACGATTCTACCAAAACCGATTAATCGACTTCTCCAATAGTCTGAATCATCTATATCAACGACAGAAATCCCCTTGGATGAAGAGGAGTGAATCATACGTTTTCGTTCATTGGGTTGATTTACCAATATTCCAACGTGTGTGATCTCCTTACCTTCTGAAAAGAAGACCAAATCACCCATAAATGCACGTTTAGCATTGATTGTTTTTGCATACTTGTACTGCTCGGAAGCCACTCTTGGTAGGGTTACCTCGGAATACTTAAAAACATGACTTGTAAAACCGCTGCAATCAAAACCCTCCTCATCAGCACCACCCCATTTGTATGGAATACCCATGAACTCATATGAATAATGCACGAGGTCAGAACGCTGAGAAATGCTCATTCCTTCTGAAACCAATCCATCCTCCCCTACTTCTTCTAAAACCGGATTTTTAAATTTATATCCCTTGTATACATTTTCAATCCAATCCTTTAGCTGTTGCTTATTAGCTTCATCGACAACAGTGTTTTTATCTCTGAGCCAGCGTTCGAAAAGAACCGCCATATCTCCCAATTCTTGCGCATGCGTTTCCTTTATGACTGGCCATTTATCGCTATTAAAAATAGTAGACATTATTCTGCAGCCCTCGTCAACTTTAGCAAGATTACGCTTCATCCAANANGGATTNTGAAGCAANTGAAAAGTACTCATTGCNCTATAATAAGCAGGTAANNNATANCCATCATACATNGGATCACGNAATANCTTNTTNGCNTTTCTGTAAACCGTNTTNTAATGACCTTGAGTNTAGAATTGTTCTAANCTATCTAATTTTTTATTCTGTGCATAAAAGCCGNTAGTTCCNACTAGGAAAAAGAACAAAAAGAATAATTTGATTTTAATTTGTATGCTGCACACCATTTTCCAAAACAATAAAAGAATTATTAAATAATGAAACTAANACCCGGCTTCCGTATATTTCATAATTAGAATCAGGCATATTCGTNAGCTCATAAGCTTTTCCATCTACAAAAGCATTCACACCACCTAAAATATTTCTATACGCCAGCACATCGTTTTTTATTTTGTAGTCGAGCGGTTTAAAATTACTAATCTCTGTTTTTTGACCATCACAGTATGCAAAAAAATAAGAGCTCTCAGTCCATACAACGATATCGTCCTTAACATCCCANGAATCCGTACCAAAATTAGATAGCTGAAAATTCTCTCCATCCTTGTAATACCAAAGATCTCCTCCATTATCTTCATAGACTACAAAACCTCTACCCGCTTTGTAACGGACCATAGGAAGCTGCTCAATATCATAAAAGCTGCCTTGATCAAATACGGCAAAAGTCTGAGTTGTCGGGTCATTAAAGCATAAAATATCTGTACCCACATGAAATGAAACATTCTGCTGATTATTCCACACATCGATTTCATAAATCTCTCCGTTCCAGAAAACTTTATACATGTTGCCATTGTCCTTGAANACNAGCAAATTCTCTCCTACAGCGACAGGCATATCCAAATCACGCATCAAAGTGGAAAGCATGTAAGAAGAATCTTGCCAGTAAGCATTAATGGTATTAAACCTTGTATCTTCAAATACAATGATACTATCCTTCACGAGAAAGTTTCTAGCAAAATAGGTCAAGGTTGAAAGCTCGTCATTGTCCCACATATTTAAAGTTGGTCCAATCATATACCCCAGCAAGTGATCCGAAACCTGGTATTGAACATTCAGNTTGGTAATATCTTTTCGGGCAGCTCCATCGTACAATCTTAAATTCCCTCGCGTATCCCGGTATGCTACAAGTTCATCACCGGCTTTAAAGTCTAATATTGGNTGCACCTCAATAGAACGAAAATATCCATCCTGAAAGCTTAGGAAAAAATTATTAAAGTCAATGACAGGAATGACTCCTTGNGCCAAAACCCTTGTCCCTAACATAAGCAAGAAGAACATTGTATATTTCACAAAACAAAGTTATCAAAATTCAGACCAACNTAGATTACCAATAATTACATTTTGTGAATTTGATAAAAAAGATAAATTTAGGAATCTGCAAAAAGAGCCGTATTTTTGAAACTCAAAATTTAAACTATGAATAAAATTATTTCAAGCTTCATATTGCTGTTTGTAGCTGTAAGTGTATTCGGGCAGTCGAAAATTGAGTATCTCGAATATGATCTAAAAAATGGAATGCATGTCATTTTGCATGAGGATCATTCTGCGCCAGTTGTGACCACAGCTGTTATGTACCATGTAGGNGCAAAAGACGAAAACCCAGAAAGAACCGGTTTCGCACANTTCTTTGAACATTTATTATTTGAAGGCACTGAAAATATTCCNCGAGGTGAATGGTTTACCATTGTCACTTCGAATGGAGGAAGCAACAATGCCAATACAACAGATGATCGNACTTATTACTATGAGGTATTTCCTTCAAATAGCGTTGAGCTTGGTTTATGGATGGAATCAGAACGGCTTATGCACCCAATCATCAACCAAATTGGCGTAGATACGCAAAATGAAGTAGTGAAAGAAGAAAAAAGATTACGCGTTGACAATAGCCCATATGGTAAATTTCTTGAGAGCATCAAACTACACATGTTCAAGAAGCATCCATATAAGGGAACGACGATTGGAAAAATGGCACATTTAGATGCAGCTACACTTGAGGAATTTCAGGCTTTTAACAAAAAATACTATATACCGAACAATGCTGTTTTAGTTGTTGCTGGAGATATTGATGTGGACGCTGTGAAGAAAATGGTTGAAGATTATTTNGGACCTATACCGCGAGGAAAAGACATCGTCAGAAGCTTTCCAAAAGAAGATCCAATTACAGAACCAATGCGCGAAAAGGCTTATGATGCCAACATTCAAATACCAGCAATTTTAGCTGCATACCGAACTCCCTCTTTTAAAGATCGAGANGCATATGTGTTAGGAATGATTTCTACATACCTNANCGATGGTAAAACCTCTAANTTGTATAAGAAAATGGTTGATGATAAGAAAATGGCACTNCAGGTGGGTGCATTTGACTTTAGCCAAGAGGATTANGGNACNTATATTATTTACGGACTTCCACAAGGGGAAACNNCGCTGGATGACATGATTGCNGAAATTGATGAGGAGATTGTCAAAATTCAAAATGAACTCATTTCTGAACGCGATTTTCAAAAAATTCAAAACAAGCTAGAAAATAGCTTTGTAAATGCAAATTCGAGCATTGAAGGAGTTGCAAATTCACTCGCACGATATTACATGCTCTATGGAGANATTAGTCTTATCAATAATGAAATCGAAATATACCGTTCGATAACAAGGGANGAAATACAGCAGGTTGCAAAGAAATACNTGAATCCAAATCAAAGATTAATTCTCGAATATCTTCCAGAAACGGAGTAAGAACAATTAAAAGTAAGAAAACATGAAAATTAAATTATATACACTATTGGCTTTTCTGTATCTATCATTAAGCCTAAGCGCACAAATAGATAGAAGTAAGCAGCCGAAGCCAGGTCCTGCTCCTGAAATCACCCTAGAGAAACCTTTTGAGTTTACACTAGAAAATGGGTTGAANGTATTAATTGTAGAAAACCATAAACTCCCTAGGGTTAGTATGAACCTTGCATTTGACAGAGCTCCAATTTCAGAAGGTGCAAATTCAGGTGTAAGCACTATACTAGGTGCCATGCTCGGTAATGGGACAGTATCTATTCCTAAAGATGATTTCAATGAGGAAATTGACTTTTTAGGTGCTAATTTATCCTTTGGATTTAATGGAGGATTTGCGAGCTGCTTGACTAAATACCACGAGAGGATTATGGAGTTATTGGCAGATGCAACCATGAACTCTCTGCTCACGAAGGAAGAATTTGAGAAAGAAAGAGACTTACTTTTAGAAGGCTTGAAAAGTCAAGAAAAAAGTGTGGACGCTGCAGCCTCGAATGTTGGTTCAGCATTGGCTTATGGCTTATCTCATCCTTATGGAGAATTCCCAACTGTAGAAAGTATCAACAATGTGAATTTTGACCTTGTTNAGAAGTATTACTCAAATTACTTTCAGCCTTCTGAGGCATATCTAGTAGTCTTGGGTGATGTTGATGTCACTGCAATTAAGACNCTAGTCGAGAAACTTTTTAGTCCATGGGAAGTTGCTCCTTTGGAAATGTCANTTTTACCTGAACCTAAATCAAATCCTGAGCAATTGGAAATCAATTTTATAGATATGCCAAATGCAGTTCAGTCAAACATCTCANTGACAAGTAATGTCGAGCTAAAAATGAGTGATGAAGATTATCATGCAGTCTTGATTGCGAATAAAATCCTTGGAGGCGGATTCAATAGTTATTTGAACATGAATTTACGAGAAGAACATGGATACACATATGGCGCAAGGTCATCTGTGGGCGCTGATAAATTCATAACCAGGTTTAAAGCAGGTGCATCTGTACGAAACGAAGTTACTGATAGCGCAGTGGTACAAACCATCAAAGAGGTCAAAAGAATTCAAGATAATCCTGTTGAAGAAGCAGCCTTAGCAAACGCCAAAGCGAAATATGTAGGCGACTTTGTACTTGCCTTGGAAAGACCGTCTACAATTGCCCGATATGCGATAAATATCAAAACAAATGACTTACCCGAAGATTTCTATGCAGAATATCTGAAGAAAATCAATGCCGTTACTATCGATGATGTTCAGCNCGTTGCGAACAAATATTTCAATGCAGAAAATGCACGATTTATTGTTGTCGGAAAAGGAAGTGACATCATAGAAAACCTTGAAAAGACAGGTATTCCAATTAAATACTTTGANAAAGAGGCAAACCCAGTTGAGAAGCCAGAATTTAAAAAACCAATACCTGAAGGCGTCACAGTAAAAAGTATATTGAAAGATTACATTAATGCCATTGGAGGAAACGAGGCAATAGACGATGTTAAAACAGTTCTGAAAAAAGTCGATGTTNCGATTCAAGGTGCTCCCTTTAAACCAAGTGCNGTCATCAAAACAATGACTCCGAACAAAGAATCTATGGAAATGTCGGTTGAAGGGATGGGTACCATTATGAAACAAAAATTTAATGGTAAAACAGGATATACGGAGCAACAAGGCAATCAGCGTGAGATGCCCGAATCAGAGGTCTTAAAAAAACAAAATCAGAAGGGGNTGTTTGCNGAAACATATCTGAACAGAGAAGACCTAGTCTTGATCAGTTTAATATCTGTGAATGGAGTGGATGCCTACAAGGTTCAAGTTGATGAGGAGAAAGGTTCATTCCGCTATTATGACGCAAAAACCGCTTTACTNATACGAACAGAAAGTTCTCAAGAGGCGCAGGGTCAAAAAATAACGCAGACAAACGATTTTTCAGATTACAGGGAAGTTGATGGTGTTCTCATGCCATACGTNAGTATNATGAGTGCGGGACCACAAATCATTACCTTTACCGCGTCTGAAATTAAAATCAATGACGGCGTGAGCAAGAAAGACTTCAAGTAAACGTTTCATTTAANAAATAAGCTATTTNTAAAAAGCTGCAGATAAANCTATCTGCGGCTTTTTTGTTTTCAACAATTGGGCCTCAGATTGACAGAAATCAATATCTTTGAAATATGAGTGACTTTGTTGTTTCGGCACGAAAATANAGACCCCAAACTTTTGATACAGTTGTTGGACAAAAGTCCATTACGGGNACNCTCAAAAATGCGATTAAAAATGACCATTTAGCACAAGCTTTTTTATTTTGCGGTTCTCGAGGTGTAGGTAAAACTACTACAGCTAGAATTTTAGCAAAAACAATCAATTGTACACAAAGAACAAAAGATACTGAAGCTTGTGACAAGTGTGAATCTTGTTTAAGCTTTAATTCAGGAGCCTCCTTGAACGTATATGAGCTTGATGCAGCCTCAAATAATTCAGTTGACGATATTAGAAGCTTAATCGACCAAGTGCGCATTGCACCACAGCTCGGAGACTTTAAAGTCTACATCATAGATGAGGTCCATATGTTGTCAACGAGTGCATTTAATGCCTTTCTTAAGACTTTAGAAGAACCNCCTAAGCATGCGATATTCATATTAGCGACAACAGAAAAGCATAAAATAATACCCACGATTTTGTCGAGGTGNCAGATTTTTGACTTCTCTAGAATTAAAGTGAAAGATATTACCGACCATCTTGCTGATATAGCCAAAAAAGAAAANGTCAAGGCTGAGNTAGANGCACTTCACTTGATAGCGCTTAAAGCTGATGGAGCATTGAGAGATGCNCTCTCTGTATTTGACCAAATGATTACTTTTTCAGGTAATGAATTGACCTACAAACATGTAGTCGAAAATTTACACATACTCGACTATGATTACTTTTTCAAATTTGTGAATCATGCAGAAAAAGAGGATATCCCAAACTCTTTATTGCTTTTCAATGAAATTCTAGAAAAAGGATTTGACGCACATCACTTCTTGTNGGGTTTATCAACACACTATAGAAACTTACTGGTTTGTAAAGATGAAAAATCTTCAGTTTTGCTTGAGGTTCCAGAGGCCACTCAGAAAAAGTATGTTGAACAATCTAAACTGNTNCCNTACCACACAATTACANGAGCACTTTACGCCCTGAGTAAAGCNGATACCTCCTANAAAGCTTCAAAAAACCAGCGTTTACTGGTGGAAGTTTTACTAATGGAGCTCTGTTCATTGAAACAAGAGCAAGAAAAAAAAAAGCCCTAACGGCTCCCATTGACTTTCTTCCATTCCCAGAGGGCTCCCTTAGAAAAGGGAAAAATAGTTCTAGTCCGAAGGAAATCGTTAAAGAAAAAAGTCCTTCAGCCACTCCTCAGAATGTCGAAAAAATAAAACCGACGCTTTCATCAACTGAGAAAGCTGAAACCCCTCAGAAGCCAATTATCAATAAACCTGTTGCAAGGCTTTCCATAAAGGACATGCTTGAAAAAGAAAAAGCGCTCAAAAATAAATCGAGTGAAACACTTCCAGAAGAAAAATATACACCAGATCGTCTGACTAGAATTTGGAGACAATATGCATTTCAGGTAAAAGACGAAGGGAAAGAAACTTTTTATAACGCACTCGTAAAAAGAGACCCTTTGATTGAGAAAAATGATGTGCTCAAGTTGTTTGTGGACAACCAAATTCAAGTGGACTACATTACTCCCCTCCTCAATGAACTCATTTCATTCTTGAGAAATAGCCTAAAGAACCACAACATTACTGTGCAAATTGAACTGACAGAAAACCCTGTTGAGGATGTTAAGTTTTTAAATGGTAAAGATAAATTTGAAGTGATGGCTAAAAAGAATCCTGAGTTAAATACCCTAAAAAACTTGTTCAATTTAGANATTGAGTTTTAATGATTATCGAACATAAAGATTTCAAAATAAGCTACTTCTCAACAGNACAAAAAGAGAAAATAGAAACTTTTTTGTCCATACTAAGAGACAATAGCAAAAGTATTAGCTGCAAAACATCAGGATCAACGGGATCACCTAAGGTGATAGAACTTTCAAAAAAAGCCTTGATGGCCTCAGCGCAAAACTCAATCGATTTCTTCAAATTAAATCCTAAACAATCCGCCATATTGTGCATGTCTGTTGATTTCATTGCGGGTAAAATGATGCTTGTAAGAGCTATGGTTGCGGGACTTGATTTAAAAGTATTCCCTGTAAGTTCAGACTTGTCTATGCTTATTGAACCTGCTGATTTTATTGCCCTTTTCCCGAAACAGCTCCGAGGACTCTTGGAGACATCAAACGGAATAAAAATATTGAAGGAATCAGAGCGTATTCTTGTTGGTGGAGCGCCTATACCATCTGAAATTGANGGTGTTTTGAAGTCGAACAAAATCTCTATATACCAAAGCTACGGTATGACAGAAACAGCGACGCATGTCGCTTTAAAGAGAGCTGGTTATCAAGCAGAAGATTTATATAGAGCCATAAANGGTGTTTCTTTTGGCACAAAAAATGGCTGCTTGGTTATTGACTATCCTACAGTATTAGCTGAGGCGATAACGACAAATGATTTNGTAGAGCTNACCGATGCTGTCACTTTTAAATGGCTAGGAAGAGCTGATTTTGTAATCAATACAGGGGGGTTTAAAGTCTCACCTGAGCAGCTTGAAGCAAAGCTCTCATCAGTTTTGAAGTGTCTCTTCATNGTTACTGGAATAACAGATNACGAATTTGGTGAGAGAATTGGTCTTATTATAAAAGGCGCTATACCTGCAGTGGGTATTCAAAAAGAAACTTTTAAGAAAATCCTGCACACTTTTGAAATTCCAAAATCATATGTTTGTATTAATGAGTTCTCGCAAACCTCAAACGGAAAAATAGATAGAATCAAAACTGCCGCAAAAATTAAAGATGGTGCCTGGAAGAACATACTATGAAATTCTAAACCTACCTGAAGGTGCGTCTAAAGCTCAAATTAAAAAGAGCTANAGGAANTTAGTGAAGCTATATCATCCGGATGTAACTGACGATCCAAATGCACATGAAAAATACCTTNAAATCAATCAAGCATATGAGGCTTTACTTGACCCACAACCCAAGCATAAGCCAAGTTCATCTGGACCGTCTTCAAAAGCGCGTAAATGGAATAGATACAAAAGAGAAAGCCGTAAAAAGTATGCCCAAAGACAGGCCAAAAAGGCAAAAGAAATTGAGCTCTTTTATGAGAGCCTGCGTAAAGGNTGGAGAAGGAATTGGATCAGAATGAATCTACTTGTGGGAGTCTTAGTGAGTGTTTTTACAATTGCCGACCAGCTTTCAGAACCTACACAAAGAATTATCGCCATTACCAGTTTAAAAAATTATTCTTCTGAAGCCCAGATTAANACAGAAGAAGGCGNATTTACAGTCATTGAAAAAGAAAAACACTCAAGCATAAGGTCCAAAACCGAATTTGTGCTTTTTGAAAGTAAGTATTTAAAACAAGGCTTGTTCGTTGCTTACATTCATGAAGGCGTAACATTTTACCAAAGAGTATCCTATTCACCGATTGGACCGAGCTTTTATTGGGGATACNAAATTGTTCTTTTTGTATCGTTAATACCGCTATTCTTTTATCTGGTATTCAGAAAAAATACGGGATGGTTTGTCTTCTTTCATTACCTAACTTTAATCGTTACAACGCCATGGTTGATTTATTTCATGGTTCAATATCCAACAATAATACAAGCACTTAAATTTGGAATGATCTAAGATGACAAAAAAAGAAAAAGCAACATATATTATTGACGAGTTGGAAAGGCTTTACCCTGAGACACCTGTCCCCTTGGACCATAAAGATCCTTTCACACTTTTGATAGCAGTTTTACTTTCTGCCCAATGCACAGACGAACGGGTCAACAAAATAACACCTGCATTATTTGAGCTCGCGGACAATCCATTCGACATGAGCAAGCAAGATGTGGACGAGATTCGATTGATCATTCGCCCTTGTGGCCTTTCACCACGTAAATCTCAAGCAATTNGGGAATTGTCAAATATCTTGGTTGAAAAATACAACGGAGCTGTACCNAAAAAAATGGAATTGCTCGAAGAATTACCAGGAGTAGGNCATAAAACAGCATCTGTAGTTGTTTCGCAAGCATTTGGTCAAGCTGCATTCCCAGTGGATACCCATATTCACAGACTACTNACNAGATGGGGGATTACAAATGGAAAAAATGTTNTCCAAACGGAAAAAGACGCGAAAAGAATATTCCCAATAGACACATGGAATAAGCTACATTTACAAATTATATTCTACGGAAGAGCCTACTCACCTGCCCGCAGCCCTAAAAAAGAAATTGATTTTATAACAGTCAAAATAGGGACCAAAAAGGCGCTAAAGGAACTCAAGTGAATCAACAATTGTTGAAAAGTCTATTTGATAAAGTGTGAATAAATTATATTTCTATAACGCCTCAGATTGGAGGTATGAATCCCTATATTTGTTTTATGGATGCAACAGAAGGAAAAAGAACCCCAATACAGAGATTAAAAAATACTTCAGGTTTAATCAATGACATGGGAAAACTTCCACCTCAAGCAATTGATGTTGAGCAGGTTGTCCTTGGTGCAATGATGCTCGAGAAAGATGCCGTAAACGATACCATTGATATTTTAAATGAGCATAGCTTTTATGATCCAAAGCACCAGATTATATTCAAAACGATACACTCACTATTTGCAAGTACAAGTCCCATAGACCTTGTCACTGTCTCAGCAGCGCTTCAAAAAAATGGTGAACTTGAGGCTGCTGGTGGAGCAGCATATATTTCGTCTTTAACCAATAGAGTCGCGTCGTCTTCTCATATACAATACCATGCGAGAATCATATCGGAAAAGCATATCAAAAGAGAATTGATTAGGGTAAGCAGTGACATTATCAAAGATGCTTATGATGATACCAAAGATGTTTTTGAATTGTTAAATAATGCAGAAACCAATCTCTTTAAAATTGCAGAAACCAACATGAGTAAGCAAGCTTCAACAATGCAAAGTGTTGTAAGAGAAGCAATTGATGAAATTGAAAAGGCAGCGAAAAACACAGATGGTTTATCTGGTGTACCCTCAGGATTTAACGAATTAGATAAAATAACAGCAGGATGGCAACGCTCTGATATGATTGTGCTCGCTGCAAGGCCTGGAATGGGTAAGACAGCCTTCGTTCTCTCTATGGCAAGAAATACAGCTGTCGATCACAATATGGGTGTGGCTGTTTTCTCGCTTGAGATGTCTTGCGTTCAATTGGTCAAACGACTGATTGCAAGTGAAGCGAGGTTGTCTGGAGAAAAACTAAGAAAGGGAAACCTGAAAGACTACGAATTTCAGCAACTTCATACCCGAATTAAAAAATTAACTACTGCCCCAATATACATTGACGACACGCCTGGTTTGAGCATATTCGACTTTAGAGCGA
>NYTQ01000047.1 GCA_002683585.1 Cryomorphaceae bacterium | reverse complement strand
GCTTCAATAAGGGATTCAAAAATCTCATCCTCACTTATAAAGAAACCGTTTCGTCTGCCATTATATTTAAAGAAAAATGCTGCGCTATATTTGTATTTACTATTGCTATACATCAAATTAAAGCGATATTCAGGGCTAAAGTTGTAAGAAGGTACGTCATCATAGCTCCTTGCTAAATTATTGAAACGGCCGATATAAGAAACCCCTGTGTTTATAGATAATCCTTTATAATTAAGCCCCGCGTTTAGCTGGTTTCCAAAAGTACTATATTCCCCAATGTTTATATAGGTATACTGCTGAGGATCATTAGGTGAAATGGCAAGGGTAATCAAATTATCTAGTTCATTATAAAAAACACCAATGTCCGCCTTTAAACTTAATTTAGACAGCTTTTTGCTGTATGAAATATCAGCTGTATAATTGTCTGAAAATTCAGCATTCAAATTTTGATTCCCTACGATATTATGATTGATATCTACAAAATCAAAGTAAAGCTCTTTTAGTGAAGGAGCACGAAAACCTTTTGCATAAGACGCTCTGAATGTCCAGGCCTTGAGGTTATACTTTATATTGACAGAAGGTACAAGTGGCGCCCGGTATTGAGAATTATAGGCCATTCGAAGCGCAGGTCTAAGGACTAATTCCTTGAAAAATGTAAGCTCTGAACTGGCAAACATGGCCAGATCCATTTGCTCCTGCCCTACACCTTCTATTCGCTCGCCAGAAGCCGTTTCAAACGAAACATCATAACCCAGCTGAAAATTATAAAAGCGATCACTTTGGTTCGTATTCCAAGTCCCCCGACTCATTAAAAGATCAAATGTAATTGTGTCCTGAGCACCAGGAGTCTGACTAAGCTCTTGACTCAAAGTCGTAAGGTCTTTTACAAAAGTATTTTTGATGCGCTTATAATTATTATACGCCGCTTGTACGTTTAATGCACTTTTGTTTTTGAAGCTGTATTGGAGATTGAAACCACCGTCGACTCGCCACGAATTATATTCGTCATCAAAAGCTGTTTCGTTATAAGGAGCTCTCGGAAGACCGCGGTTTGTTATTTTTTCATTGAAGTATGATAGATAAGGTGAAAAGGTAAAATTATGATGTTTCAGTTGGTAAGCTAATCTTGAAAAATATTGTTCTTTGGGTTTCCACTGCTTGTATCGAAGCGAATCAGCGGGTCTAGAACTTGGGAAATCAATAAAATTATCAAAAGGATTCCATCCATCGAAAAAATTTCTGCCAAGGGACAAAGTTATATTACCAAATCCTTTTTTGTAAGACAATGAACCATCTACATTATACTGACCAATGTTTTCGTAGTAAGAATTCAGCGTAGATGAGAAACCATCTTTATTATTTGTCTTGGATATTAAATTTATTGTTCCAGCAAGCGCGTCTGTTCCGTAGTTAACTGACAAAGGACCTTCTACAATCTCTATGCGTTCAATGGTATTTAAATTGATTTGGCTAATATCGATATTGCCATTCAAGCGTCCAATAACTGGAATACCGTCAATTAAAATTTTAATGTTTTGTCCAGACATTCCCTGCAGAGACATACTGCTTCCAAGCACATTGTCCTGTGCTACACGAATATTGTTCTGATTGACGAGAACATCCTTTAATGTAACAGCTGCCATAGCATCAATCGTTTTGCGATCAATTACTTTTATTTTCTGGACGGCCTTTTTCTGTGTTGTTTTTTTGTATTGGGCGGTAACAACAACCGTCTCAAACTCTTGCTCTTTTTCAACAGTATTCTGAGCGCCAACATGAAAGCTGACGCACAGAACAACTGAAATCCAAAAGTTACGAATCATCCTAGTTCAAAATCAGTTTTTGTCTAAGAAGTGTGGTGCCGGAATTGTAGCATACGATGTAAGCACCACCCGCAAGATGCTCTAGATTGAGCTTCTTGGTTCGCAACCCACCATTCTCTAATGAAAAGTCATAGACCACAAGACCATTCATATCGAGNACANTACCNNTTCCAAGCAATTCATCTGAAGAAATCTCATAGATTAGGTTGACCACTCTTTGCTTGCAAGGGTTCGGATATAGGGTAAAAGTATTTAACGAAGCGGGTNCATCAATTCCTAGAGAACTGACAGATTCTGTGTTAAACTCAATGTCTCCAGAGGAGCTTCCCGCAAATCCTGTGAAGTTTATTTTCCAAATTTCGTTCGTTGCATCCCTTCTAACAAAATAGCTCAAATCAGCCTGCAGATCATACAAATAAGTNTCCATATTGAAAGATTTCCAATCGTAACCTATTGTATTGATTTCTTCTTCGAAAGTTTCTGTAGTATAATCAGCATCTGCCACAGGAACGCCTTCTGCCTGTGCGACTGAATAACCTNCATTTGATAAAACGCCGGTAACTCCATAATTCATTCCCGGATATAATTCAGTAACATATTTTGTGAAAACAAGATCCCAGCTTTCTGAAAGTGGTTCTCGGTCTATTACTTCATCGTTCATTATTGAGTAGTATGCGAAGTTCTTACCANTAAAATCAGACTTCACAACACTCGATTCCACCTCATTTCCACCATCAATATCTGCAAACTTAAAGCTATATGTACCACTNGCCAATTGTATGAGTTGGAACTTCTTAGCTGAACCATCGGCCCATTTTAAAACATGTAAAGAATCTCCTGTTATGTAATGGGTAATCATACTGTAGATACCCCATCCTAAATCAAAGGCTTCATTTTCATCTGCATTTTGATCAAAAGCACCAAGACTCCATGATTTGTCTGAATTAATTTGCGAGGTCCACGAAGACATTCCTGTTGTATCTAATGTTGACCAATCATTTAGGTCTCCGTTTGGATAAGTGAAAAGTTCCATGCCATAACCCCCATTGATGCGAACAGCAGAACCCATTCCACTTACACTAAACGCGATATCCCAGTTGGTATTGTCAACGTTTGCTATTTCTCCATTCGTAAAGCTATAGAAAGACTGGTTACTATATCCAGCTCCCAAACTTATCATTTCATTATTTTGAGCAAAAGCTCCTGCGGACATTACAAATCCGGCTATTATNAGTATTATTTTATTCATGTCGTTTTTTTGACAAANTTACGCACGAGAAGCCCATCCTGTCAATACCTTAAAGAGGGTATTTAGAATCGTTCTAAATAATAAGAGGTTTATAAATGACTTCTTATATTTAAGGCATGCTTAAATTCATATTGAACATTCATTTTGTACTATTAACAGGAGCGCTCCTTTCACAATTACCACAAACAATAAAACAAATAAATACCGGCTGGAAGTTCAAGGCATTTGATGATACTTCTTGGCTTGCTGCTACCNTACCTGGGACTGTGCACACTGACTTAATGGATAATGGTATAATAGAAGATCCTTATTATCGACTAAATGAGCGCAAGGTTCAATGGATNGATAAAAAAGATTGGATCTATCAAACAACATTTAATCTTGATAGCCTTTCTTTCAATAGGCAAAATCATGAACTGAATTTTGAAGGTTTGGATACTTATGCTACTGTTTACTTAAATGACAANANAATATTGAATAGTAACAATATGCACCGTACCTATANGGTNAATGTTAAGCCATACGTAATCGAGGGCGACAACGTTTTGCGTATTCTACTAGAGTCACCTATTCGAAAAGGTTTAACGCTTTATGATTCATTGGGTTATATCCTNCCCGTCTCTGCCAATGACCAGGCGGAAACAGGGGAAGTGCCAGGAGGCAAGCGTATCAATGTTCATACAAGAAAGGCCGCTTATCATTACGGTTGGGATTGGGGTCCAAGATTGGTGACTTCCGGAATATGGAGGCCCATCACATTGCGCTCATGGGATGATTTTAGAATATGTGATTTTAGGTTAAATACAAGTCTCAATGGAGANGTAGCGACTNTAATGGCTCAAGTTGATGTAGAATCTAACATTAAAAACGTCAATACGCTACTCGAATTAAAGCTTGACGATGAAATAATTAGCATTTCTAAGCTTCGTATTCAAGAAGGGAAACAGCAATTCAGTATTCCGATTAAAATAGACAACCCTCAACTTTGGTGGCCCAATGGACTCGGAAAACAANACCTNTATAACATTAAAGNAAACCTAAAGCGAAAAGAAATGGTNAGCACTGTTTCTCAAAATTTTGGTATTCGAAATATTAAGCTGATTGCAGATAGTGCTATCGGTCAACCCAATTTCTATTTCATGGTCAACGGTATACCAACATTTGCTAAAGGAGTAAATTATATTCCCCAAGATATATTTCTTCCTCGTGTTGAACGTTCAGATTACGAAAGGATTTTAAACGCAGCAGCTGATGCCAATATGAATATGATTCGCGTTTGGGGCGGCGGTGTATATGAGGACGAATACTTTTACACACTTTGTGATTCTCTAGGCTTATTGGTTTGGCAAGATTTCATGTTTGCTTGTGCCATGTATCCTGGAGACGATGGCTTTTTAGAGAATGTAAAACAAGAAGCTANAGACAATATTAAGCGACTGAGTAAGCATCCCTCAATCGCATTATGGTGTGGAAACAATGAGGTCCTCGCGGCTTGGAAAAGATGGGGATGGGAAGAAGCTGCGAACAAAGAACAATCTCCAGAGGTAGCAAGGCGAATATGGCATAGCTACGACACCTTATTTCATACCATACTTCCTGCATTAGTGCAACAATACCATAAAGAAGTTGATTATTGGAGCTCTTCTCCAAGTGCCTCAGAAGGCCTACCTGAGGAATACACCCATGGAGAAACCCATTATTGGGGTGTTTGGTGGGGAAAAGAACCTTTTCAAAATTTCAACACAAAGATTTCAAGCTTTATGAGTGAATATGGTTTCCAATCATTTCCTGAATACTACAGCTTTAAGAAATATGCCGAGAAACAAGACAAAAGTATCTATTCAGAGGTTATGAATGCACATCAACGTTCGAGTATTGGAAATGCGACCATTGAAGAATATATGAATCGATCTTTTCGTAAACCTATCGGATTTGAAGCGCAATTGTACATGAGTCAGCTTTTACAGGCCGATGGCATTCAAATTGGAATTGAAGCACATAGAAGAAACAAAGATAGATGTATGGGTTCTTTGTATTGGCAGCTAAACGATTGTTGGCCAGGCGCCTCTTGGTCAAGTATTGATTATTATGGTAAATGGAAAGCGCTGCACTACAAGGTGAAAGAAAGCTTTGCACCAGTAATCGTAAGCTATGAATTTGTTGAAGATGATCTAAAAATCACTGTAGTTTCTGATTTAAATAAGCCATATCGTGGAGAATTGAAAATCACACTTTCAGAATTTAAGGATATTGAAAAAATCATAAGTTGGAATAAAAAGGTAAACCTGGAGCCAAATGAATCCAAAGTAGTTTTAACCATTCCTAAGGATGGTCTTCCTAAAGCTAAAAACCAACTTTATACCTATCTTCAACTAGCATTAAGAGATGAAAACGGAATTCGTGCCTCAAAAAACATCTATTTCAAGCCCTTTAAGGAACTTGTACTCCCCCGCCCTAACCTTAGTTTTGAGACGGAATATGACAAAAGTAATATTCTCTATCTCACGGTTAAAAGCGACTATTTTGCAAAAGGAGTGCACGTGACCTGCGATGGCGATCAAAATTTTTCGGATAACTTTTTTGATATGCCTATCAATGGTAAAAAAACAGTTTCTATTCAGCTAGACCCATTGTCAGATATCGATGCAATCATCAATTCAATTCAGGTTAGAAGTCTTTGGAATAGTATGCGCTAATTTTTATTTTTAGCACAAAAATTTACCTTGAACATTAACTTATTTTCAATGTTTTTACAAAAAATAAATAGTCATGAAAAAACGCTTTATTTACGTCTTCACTATAGTTGCGTTCCTTGTCCCGAACATGTCAAATGCGCAAGAAAAAAATGATGAACTCGGTGCCTGGTACATGTATTTCTATAACACCACCTTAAAGGATAGTCCTTGGGGTATTCAAGGTGATCTTCAATATAGAAATTGGAATCTAGGTGGAGATCTCGAACAGCTGCTGATTCGCAGTGGGATTACCTACCAACCAAAGAACACACAAATTAAATTCACCTTAGGGTATGGAAACATAACTACTGGCGTAATTGGAAGCAGTGATGAAACATCAGGAGAACACCGTATTTATCAAGAGGCATTATATCCGGTAAAATTCGGAAACCGAATCTATACCAATCATCGTTTTCGATACGAGCAAAGATTTGTTGAAAATCAAAACCTTCGTTCGCGTTATCGATACAACCTATTCATCAATGTTCCCTTAAATAAAAAGACTTTAGAGAAAAAGGCGATATATCTCGCCTTGTACAATGAAATATTCATCAATGGTCAGAGAGCCATTGGTAACAATAATTCCGTTGAAATATTTGACCGAAATAGAGCTTATGCGGCTATTGGATATGTCATTAAAAATGGAATTAGGGTCCAATTAGGTATCATGAATCAAACCACAGATAGCCAAGGTAAGAATCAGCTACAACTGAGCTTGCATCATAAGTTTTGAGGGGTTTTATAAACTTATTTATTCATCAACCACCTATCCAAATAAGGAATAGGGAAAGATCATCTGATTGTTTACTTTTGGAACAACTTTTGTTACTGCAACAGTATCATTCACCTTAAATTCCAAACGATGAAATACTTTCTTTTCTCTTTAATTTTATTTTCGTTCGCCTTAAAAACCAATGGCCAACAAAATTCACTTTCCACTGATTCCTCATGGAATTGGTTAGACATGTATTACGAAGGAGATACGGCGCTTAAATCCCAGCTTATTTCTTTCTACGAACTTTTGAACAATATTCAAACTGCGCAAGAAGTTGAGGAGTTATTTCACCTCCAACAAGACTTGGCAGAAGAGCTGTCATTCTCAGTTGATTTGAGCAGAAGTTATGGTGATTCAGAGGAAGAAGATTTAAGTGAAGCAGAGCGAGAAAAATATGCCTACTTTATATATCAGGCAAATATGGATGATGCTATTTTATTTCTAAACGATTTGAGTATCCCTGGATTTGATTTTGGATGCGCAG
>NYTQ01000046.1 GCA_002683585.1 Cryomorphaceae bacterium | reverse complement strand
TGGTTAGATTCCAATCCAAAGAGGTAATTGGGCTATCTTTCTTGAATGTTCTAATAAGCTTTCCATTCACAGTATAAATACGAATAGTACATCTCTCAGGGAGATTAGTGAATTTAATTCTAGTGTCAAGACGGCTTCTTTCGTACTCCGAAAATGCATAGTAAGGATTTGGTACAACATTGATGATATCCAAGGCCTCTTTTAATTGGTCTTGTGATGCTATAACCGTTGCAATGTCATCCATACTCCATGAATACATCGGCTTTCCTTGGTTTGCACCAGTTGTGGTATAATCCTTATACTCTTTATTAATTCTAAGCTTAATAATTGCATCACTTGATAGTAAATCCTGACCCTCATTCAACATAGGGTAACATACCCAAGTCAATGGAGCATATAAATCTCTTAGTTTTGTTGTAGTAGGTGAAGCTTCAGCAGCACTCCATCGCAATTTTAGCTCATGCGTAGCATCGCTCAATGCAGCACTAGGAATATAAGCTGGAAGGTCACTTGACAATGTACCACTCAGCCCACCTGCAAGTGTTTTCTGATCTTTACTAAAAATATAAATAGGATGTACACCTCCCATTACAGGGGTTCCAACATTACTTACCAATCTAGAAGTTGGATTCCATAGCATATCAGCACCATTATCACCTCCAAGGAAAGAATTTTCTCCAAAAGCCATATACAACCTAGCACCTGTCTCCAAATCAATTGCATATCCTGGGAACCAACCCATACCAGTTCCTGAACCATCTTCCATCCCGTCTTTACCAACACTCGGACTTCCTCGAAGTTTTCCAGCAGAAACACCACCGATATTGAGACCAGCGTCTCTTCCTAACTCAACTACAGGGCAACGTGTCCATAAATCTTCGTTACTTGTAAATACGATATCCACACTTGGTGCATAACTCGGTGAAGCAGCTGTCTTTATTTGTTCTGTATTCGCACCTTGCATATAGGCTAAAGCTGCATAGTCTTGAGAATATCCTATCATCTGATGCGGCGCTATTATACCCTCAAGTAGACCTTCCCAAATAGGGTTTTGATCTCGCTTAAATTCATCTTCATAATTACAAGGATTTAGATACGTTGGTCCATCATCTAGACATTCAGAACCATCTTCAGCAGGCACGTACTCGCCATTAAGAATCCAATTCGTTGGGAAATAAGCATCATTGTCATTTACCCCTGTTAACCATTGCTTTGATGAGTCTGCAAAAGATAATGAAGAAGAAATCATTGTTGTGGTATTGTCTTTAACACCTGAAGCATTCTCCAAATTAGACGGGTAATAATAATTCTCTTGATTGATTTGAACTGAAATACCCCATTCAGGAACAATCTGCTCATTGTCAAAGGCTATTGTTCGTTGGGAAGTAACAGAGTCTAATGGCGTTAGGTCGTCTTCACTCGCATATCTGTATATGACCCAGCTCGCCGTATCTGCTGCGAAGCCTGCATTTGACATAGAAGTGTAATTTCTGAATTTACATTCAAAGTATCCACTTGCCAAATTCAAAGGATCAACAACCTTTATATTAATTGGCCCTTTACCATAGTCATAGGTCGGTGCTGCCATAAAACCCGTCTCTAAAATCTCATCTATACTTGATTGCGTCAGCTCCAATTCACGGTTCCCATTACCGTGTCCATCCAATCGAGTGATTTGAGGAGATGAACCGTATTCAATCAATTGAAGTGTACCTCCTGCCTCTGGAATTGGCGTGTGAGGAATTGCCGAAACAACTTTAACAGCACCAACAGCAGCCTTTCGGCAGGGTAAGTAAGGTTTTTTTTGTCCATCAAGCAGCGTTGGGTCTTCAGGGTTATATTCCTTAAACTGATTATAAGCATAGGATATCGCCATGAAAAAATAGGTCTTATGGTTGACTAAGGTTGGACTACCCTGCGCAAACTTATCCTCAGTTATTTTAAATGAATGACGAATCCCCTGGTCGGACCCGTCAACCATTTCTAACGGCATTGATGCTGAAAGCGCCTCATCAAACTCAAAATTAACAAGCCTCCCAACACCATCCACTTTATCGCACTGTGCTACGAGTCGAGCTTTGGTTGGATCATCCAATTCCGAAAGAGATACCTCATCATCAACGAGCTGAAAAATCTGATACCCTTGGAACCTGTAATATCGATCTGCTAAAGAATCGTTTGCCACGATAAAAGGATCAAACTCCTCGTATGACTCTTGATAATTATTAGATGAAGAGGTGTTATCCAAGGTTAGTATAAGCTCGTTTTCTAGCTCTTGGATAGCGAGATCAGGTGAATGTGGACCCTCAAGAATTTTAAAACAATTTTCAAATAAGGCTTGTGCCTTATCGTCTGCTTTTCTCAACACTTCTACAGATGCAAAAGGATCTCCACTTGTCGCTCGAGCCCAAACCACTCCTACAGTGATATTATTCACGGATCCCGGTTTCAGTAAAAAAGGACCGGCCGACTGTACAAACCTTCTGTCATTTGGGGTATTATTGCTGCTTTGCTCTGTCCATGGCTCTTGAGGGTTGCCATCAGTTCCCCATCCTAATGGATCTGTATCCCCAGGAAACATAAAGTCACAAGGGGTATTGGGGTCTGCCTCTGCATCAGAAATGTGACCGCTACCGCCGTAAACAAACTTAGAGCCATCTTTCCAAAATCCTTTCAAATAATTATAATAATCTGAAGCGTTCGTGGGATCGGTTTGGTTTGGATTGGCACCATTTGTCGTATTCGAATAATATAAAAACCGACGCATTCCAAATCTTTCATTATCTGGAATCCCATCTCCAAAACCAATACCATTTAATGCCTCATTCTCATTAATCCCAAAGGCATTATCGATACCATCATTATCTTGATAAGGGCCTTCAAAAAAATCAACACCGACAGCAGGAGGAGAGGATCCATAACCCTTGTAGCCGGAATTATCTAGGTCTAAATTATCCCCGTTATAATAGTATGCTAATCCGCGATTAACGTCGCAGCCAACATAGTCATCGTATGGGTCACCAAGCGCACCGTCTGTAAAAAAACCAAAATAAGTATCGTAAAGTGTTTGCGTACCTCTATTGATAAGCTCATAATTATAGAATGTCATATTATTCACTTCATCATTGGAGGCAAAAGAGAAAGCTTGTGACCTTATCTCCATTCCAATAGGGTCAGCTCCTGTTTCTGTGTGTATGTTTCCTTTATCGTTCATGACCCACCAAAAATTAAGGTCTCCATATAAAGAAACAGTTCTGTCAACAGTACACTCTTTTGTACGGTTTATATCATGCCATGGGTAATCTCCATCTTGCCAATTATAATGGCCNTCTTCATTGTAGTCATAAAATGGTGCCAGATAATAATCCTGTCCAGCGGACAAATCTCCGTGAGCGGGCCAATTTTTTATAATGTCNGGCACCTCATAGTTAGGGTGCAGATTTGACTGNGTGTTTGTGCCGTTTTGCTGATCTGCGACTCCAGCCTCAAACCATGAGGTAAACTCCCGAACCATATCTTGTGTTGTAATGAAATGCTGGTCATAAGCATCACAAGTTGCATAATCTGTTTCAGCAAAAACTTCCGTAAGTGGACCAGTCCAATAATCTTGGCCATTTCGATACCTTAAGGCAGCTAGCTTCAGTTGCTCATTGACATCTGTTCCTCCAAGCCATAAAGCAGCGGTAAAAAGGGCCATAATCCCCGAGTTTTTGGGCACCTCGTACTGAGAGTTATTCTGTCCGGGAATCTGCCAGAGGTTTCCTGCTGTATGCATCAAAGCCCTAACATTATTGATTTCCATGTAGGTAGACGTGGTTGGTGGCGCACACCCAGCTCCTTTCTCAGGAAAAGTTTTCTTTTCCTCACTTCCATATTCCTGAGCAGTAAGCTGAAAGGTACAAATGAGAAAGAAAAGAAGGATNTTTTTCATGGTATGAAGTTACTTATTTTTCAATAACCTGTGCTTATTTCAGGTAGGAAAGCATCGGTTATATGCGCTATTTTGACTTCTTTATTATTGAGAATAATAGAGACAATATCGAATCGACATTCACGACCGGGGAAATACGCGCACAACAAATGATCTGCGACCTTAATGATTCTTTGTTGTTTGGTCTTTGATACAGATTGANANGGTTNTTTTATGTCAGTAGAGCTTAAGGCCTTGACCTCCNCAAAAATAATTTGATCTTCATACTCACAAACGATATCAACCTCAAATCTACCAAAGCGATAATTTCTATAACAAATGTTGTATCCTTTTCTTTCAAGATATTNAGCTGCTTGATCTTCGGCTTGTTTTCCAATCAGGTACATACGAAATTTACTTTATTTAATAAGATACAAAAATCAGAGGGAAAAAGTACTACTACACNGAGTGAATAAAAATTATCTTTACAGGAGCGAATATTCGAAGCATGGAAAATATATTTATTAAGAACATTAAGGGGCTTGTCCAAGTAGGCGAGGACTTTCCTGAACGGATTGGCGGAGCTGACGCAGGAAAACTACCCATCATTGAAAACGCGTTTTTGGCACTTGAGCATGGATGTAAGGTTGTTGCTTATGGCTCGATGGAGGATTGGGACGGAATTGACGATTGGAGAAACTTAGAAGTAATTGATGCCGAGGGATGTTATGTGCTACCTGCATTTTGTGATGCGCATTCCCACACAGTATTTGCCAAAACAAGAGCGGGTGAATTCGTTGACCGCATCAAAGGGCTCAGCTATGAGGATATAGCTCTTAAAGGAGGCGGAATTTTAAATTCAGCAAAAGCGCTTGCGGACCTATCAGAAGATGCACTTTTTGAGCGGTCATACGCACGTCTCGAAAAGATAATTGAAAGTGGGACGGGTGCATTAGAAATAAAATCTGGCTATGGTCTTTCCGTTGATTCTGAGCTTAAAATATTACGCGTGATCAAAAGAATGAAGGAAAAAAGCCCAATTGAAATTAAAGCAACATTTCTCGGAGCCCATGCATTTCCTGTTCAATATAAAAATAACCACGACGGCTACATAGATGAAATCATTTCCGACATGTTGCCAGTAATTGCGGAGGAAAATTTAGCTGACTACATAGATGTCTTTTGTGAAAGAAACTACTTTTCTGTTGATGAAATGGAACAGATTTTAAAAGCAGGGAAGAAAATTGGACTTGTACCAAAGGTCCATGTGAATCAATTCTCGACAATGGGCGGCGTGAAATCCGCTATTGACCTCGGTGCTTTAAGCGTTGATCACCTGGAAGAGCTAAATCAAGCAGATATTGATGCNCTTCAGGGAAGCATGTGCATGCCTACCTTTTTACCAGGTTGCTCACATTTTTTAGGCATACCATTTGGTGATGCCCGCACATTGATTGAAAGAAACATCCCATTTGCGCTGGCAAGTGATTACAACCCAGGCTCAACACCGTGTTACAATATGTCCCAAATTTGGTCATTGGCTTGCATTAAGATGAAATTAACTCCTGAGGAGGCACTCAATGCGCTCACCATAAATGCAGCTTATGCAATGGGACTTCAGCATTCTCACGGAAAAATTCGTCTGGGAAGTACCTCTCCAATTATATTGACCAAAGCAATCCCGTCCCTTGAATATATACCATACTCCTTTGGCGAACAGCTTATTCAAAGGGTTTTTACAAAGAGNTAAATATTAAAATGATGTCGGAAACNCCCATTGAGACATATTCCTTTATTCAAAAAATAGCCGCCCTGATTAAGGCTAGGAACTACCCAATGGAAGACCTACATATTATTGTTCCATCTGACCGGGCAGCAAATCAGTTGAGGGTCGAAATTGCACGATTATTTTCGAAACCTATTTTTGCACCAAAAATTGAGACCATTGATAAGTGGATGAAGCCAGAAAGGCTCGTCGTTGTTGATGAAACTAGGCAGCTTTTATCCTTGTATGAAATCAGCAAGCTAATCCCTAATATTCCCAATTCAAATTTTGAAGAGTTTTTGAGCTGGGGAAAAATTATTTTACGTGATTTTAATGAAATCGATCGCTACCTATTAGATCCCGGCGCTGTATTTAAAAACCTTGCCTCCATAAAAGAGCTAGAGAGCTGGCAAGTTGACGAAGAAGATTATTCGGAATCACAAAAAAAATTCTTGAAGTTTTGGGATNTNCTACCCCAAATTTATGACCTTTTTCATAAATCACTTGACTCAAAAGGACAGCTTAACTCAGGAAGAGCGTATAAAATATTTGCCGAAGGGCAGCATGATTTTCTTTCTCCAGATTCAAAAAACCCAATTTATTTTTGCAGGATTCAATGCNTTGTCAAAAGCGGAACTTGTGATCNTTAAAAGAATTATTGATGCGAAAAGAGGCTCATTTCTAAGTGATTCGGACATGTTATATCTGAATGATGCATTACATGAANCCGGTAGCTTTCTCCGAAAAAACCACGAATTCTTAGGTGTAGAATACCAGCCAAAACCATTGAATCAGCTCTTAAAAAAGAAGCTGAATGCACAGTTTATAGAATGTGCTCAACACATTGGGCAAGTCAAGGTTGCCGCAAATGAGCTTAGCAAATTAAGCTCAAAAGAGCTCAATAAAACACTCGTTCTATTATGTGATGAAGCCTTGATTGGCTCTATGATTAACCATATACCAAAAAATGTAGCAAAAACGAACCTAACCTTGGGCTTACCACTCACCCAAACAGCAGTGAAATCATGGGTAGACCTACTTTTCCAAATCCAGGAAAATAAAGTAAAATTTCAAACAGATTCCATCTATTTTTATGACCTGCAAAGATTTATAAACCACTCGTTTACAATCAGCTCCTTGTCATTAGATGAGGTNCAAAAATTGGGCGAGGTAGAGAGGAATGCCATTCGATACAATAAAATTTTTCAGAATATTAGTTCAATTCAACAAAGCGAAGAACTCAGTATATTGTGCGGATTGGTTTTCGAAAACTGGAATGGAAACTGGAGCAAAGCGCTTGTAAATATTCGAACTTTAAATACCTTCTTCATCAACAGAATGGATGAAGGGTTTGAATTCGAAAAAACCATTCTCTATGTTTTTGACGAAGCACTTGTTGAACTCCAGAACATAATTGAGGAAGGCATTCCAGAAATGAGTCAAAAGAGCTTTAAACTTTTCTTTGACCAACATTGGATTAGTAAATCAATTAGCTTCTCTGGAGACCAAGAGGAAGGGCTTCAGATTATGGGTTTACTAGAGACGAGGATGCTTGATTTTTCCACNATTTATGCCCTTGGAATGAACGANGGAAAACTACCGGCAACAAACCCTATACAGTCTTTTATTCCTATGGANCTTAGGTATGGATTGGGACTACCAACAACAAGAGAAAAACAAGGNCTTTTTGCACATCATTTTTATCGCTTACTTCACCAGTGTGAAAATNTCGTTGCCACGTTTTGTTCGACCAGTGAGCAAATTGGTTCCCAAGAAAAAAGTAGNTATCTNCTTCAAATNGAGCTCGAANTGGAACGCCTAAACCCAAACATTCAAATTCAAAACCTACATTATAATATTCCAATTGAGGCAGTAACAAAAGAGAGTGCCCAAATCATAGAGCGAACACCGCTCATCATGAGCAGAGTTGAAAAATATTTCAAAAAATCTATCTCAGCCTCAGCTATAAACACTTATTTGCGGTGCCCGTTAGATTTTTACTACAAATATATCGCCGAACTCGGAGAGGAGAGAAATATTGAAGAGGACATCGAAAGCCAACAATTCGGTTCTTTGGTTCACCATGCCTTAGAAGTTTTATATCAACCATTTGCGCTATTTGACTCGTTTGGCAATGAGGTCAAACCCAAACCAAATGCACTCTGCGAGGAGGACGTATTGCAGATGCTCAAGCAGTATAAAAAGATTCTATATGATGAGTTTTACCATTACTTTGATAAAGATGACCAGTTATTCCTGAAGGGTAAGAATTTGGTGAGCTATACCATAGCCCAAGAAACCATAGAGAATACACTGAAAAAAGAGCTCTCTTTTTTAAAGAACTTAAAAGAAGAACTTTTTATTATCCAGGTAGAAGCAAAACAAACTATGACCTTGTCACTCAATGTTCATGGACATCTACGTGATGTTTCCTTTACAGGATATATTGATAGAATTGATAAGGTTGGTTCAAAATACCGGGTAATTGATTATAAGTCCGGGAATGTAAAATCCCAGGATGTGAAATTTGTAGAAAAAGAAAATGCAATGCTCACATTTTCAAAATGCAAACACGCTGTTCAGCTCGCAATGTATGCACTGTTTTTAAAAGAGGGCCATGGTTATTATCCTGCTGAGGCGAGTATTTTCTCCTTAACTGATGTCAAGCAGCTATCCTATCCTCTGTCTTCTCAGTCACACAACGTAGAGGATATTTGTAATTTATTCAAAGGGTTCCTTGAGCAGCTTCTAGGAGAGATTTTTGATTCAGAGCAATCCTTCGAACATAATGAGGAATCGAAATATTGCAATTATTGTGAATAAAAAAAACCTGAAAAGAAATCAAAAGTTGTTCGAAATCTTTTCAGGTAATCTGCAAGTTAAATAAAACCAAATATGAACAAAGAAATTGTTCGTACTATATTCAAAAGACGATAATGTATTGAATAAGGTTGCTTTTAGTTTAAAGATTTAATAAAGCTGCTCCTTTAGCACAGTTCTATAATCCTTAATTTCCTCTCTATTGATCTTATGTTCGGCATCCTTTAATAAGGTGAGCAAGTAAACAAGGTTCTCTGTATCCTCAATCTCTAAAGGATATTCATTCCCTTCATCATCTTCCTCATACTGCGCTTGAACATTGAAATTTTTATTTTCTTCGATAAATTCATACATCAATCTCAAGGTTTTAACAACCAAAGGATCTTGCTCCTGCAATGCGATATTACGCAGTTCTTTTAAGGTTTCAATAAGTTTCGGAGCTTCTACCCCTTTCTTTTCAACCTTTGAAAGAATTGCATCAAGCTTGTCATTTGCGTCTTGAGTTTTCATAATATATGTTTCAATTTTCCACAAATTTAAGCAGTTTACTTGAATAAAAAACAGAAAGAAGGAAAACATTATGAATGTGTTTTATAACCAAACCAAAGTTGGCGTTATCAAACCAAGAAAGAAATTCTAAATTTGCAGTATGGAGTTTTTACTCAAGGCATGTAGTGTAGGGTTTTTATTAAGCGTCATGATTGGCCCCGTGTTTTTTGTGCTACTTGAAACAAGCATCAGAAGAGGTTTTCGAGCGGCATTGGTATTTGACCTTGGTGTATTGGCGAGCGATGCGCTCTATATTCTTCTGGCGTATCTCTTCTATGCGGAGGTTGAT
Source organism: Cryomorphaceae bacterium (assembly GCA_002683585.1). The sequence goes on along the minus strand of NYTQ01000046.1, from coordinate 14,101 downwards.
AAAATGTCTTCGGGAACAAATAAAGCCTTGTTCGGATTTATAGGTGGTGGTATTTTTATTATCTATGGAATTATAAACTTTTTTAAGAAAAATAAGCTTCGAACAGAAACCTCAATTGAAAATATTGATAGCCCCAAAATCGACTTCGTAAGAACTTTTTTAAAAGGGTTTCTTTTAAATTTTGCTAATCCATTGGTGCTTTTTTATTGGTTCAGTGTACTAACGTTGGCCAATCAATCGATCTCAGATGATTCCAGCGACTTTATGCTCTTTTTATTCTTAATCATCGTGCTGCTTACTTTTTTAGGGTTTGACCTTTTAAAGATTGTTGGAGCGAAGCAGCTGAAACCGCTTGTGACAGAAAAAGTTTTAATCGGCTTGAACCGCCTCATTGGATTGGTCTTTTTCCTGTTTGGTGTTGTCTTATTGATCCAAAATTATTTTAGAATCTACCCTTTATAACCACATGACTGCAATACGTTCACTCTTTTCAATGTTTTTGATACTTTGCTTAAACCCTTGCTATGCACAGGAGATTAAGCAAGAGCAATTAACCGAACGTGAGAGATTATATTGGGATGCAGGCAACAAAAAGATTCGTGCCAGAGGTGCCTACTATCAAGATGAAATTGTAGGTGTCACTAATGAAAAGCATGGAAAATGGTGGTTTTACGACGCCAAAGGAAACTTAACCGAAGAACAATATTTTTATAGAGGGCGCATTCATGGGAAGCAGCTTTCCTTTCACCCGAATAAAAAAATCGCTTCAGAAAGTTATTTTGTATTTAATGTAGCAGATAGCATTTTTCGAGAATGGAATGCTGATGGACAACTGATTGTCGAAGGGCTTTATGAAATGGGGAGCCCCAATGGAGTATGGAATTATTTCTATAATGATGGAGCAATAAAATCAAGAAAAAAAATATCAAACGATACGGTTTACCTCATAGATCATTATACAAGTGATACGCTGCATGCCCAAGTCGTAAAAGCTGGAGAAGGTGAAATCAAAAGCTTCTATGTAAGTGGAGGNTTAAAAGAATTTTATACCTACTCAAAAGGNCTTAAAACTGGTCCTTTCGAAGAACGATTNGCCAATGGGATCATTTCAATATTAGGGAATTTCAACCGGGGTTTGAAGGATGGTAAATGGACCTTTTATTTTCCAAATGGGCGTATTGAGAAATGCGTCAATTACAGTAAAGATGANTTAAACGGAGCATACCTGGTGATGAATTCAGACTCTACAATCAATACCATAGGAAATTACCAATCGGGGAAAAAGCACGGTGATTGGACTTGGTTTAATGATAAAAAATCTGTGGAAATGAAAGGTAGCTTTACGGAAGGCCTNCAGCATGGGGAATGGAAATACTATTTTTCTTCAGGAGAAATATCATATAATGCACAATTCAATCGCGGCGCTCGCTCAGGAAAATGGACTTACTTTTTCAAAGATGGTACATTATTTAAAGAAGGCAAATACCTTAAAGATCTAAAGGAGGGGCTCTGGAGAACTAATTATGAGTCAGGCGTTCTGCTGATGACAGGAGTCTATTCGAAGGGGAAAGAGGAAGGGATTTGGCTCAATTATTGGGAAAATGGAACCGTAAAAAACAAAGCCGAATTTAAAAATGGCATACTAAACGGGGCTTGGGTTTCTTATAGCCCTAATAAAAACATCCTCTTGACAGGGAAATATAAAAATGGGCTAAAATCAGGTGAATGGCAAACATTCAATGACAAGCAGAAGTTACTCCTACTCGAAAATTTTAAGGTCATTAAAAGCAAGGACAGCGAAAATGAAATCGTTATCATTGGAAGAAACGAGGATGTTTCAGTATTACATGGACCATTTGAATCCTATTCCGAAACGGATTATGCAATCAAGGCTTCAGGTTCATATAAAAAAGGGAAAAAGAATGGAACATTTATTGACTATTATCCTGGTGGAGTAGTTCCAACGATAGTCGCTCAATACAAAGAAGGCAAACTAGATGGGTTGTTTCAACAGTTCTCTCGACGTGGAAATATCCGACACCAGATAGAATATAAAAACAACTTGAAGGACGGAAACTTCCTTATTTTTAATGAATCAGGTAAAGTAATTGTTAGGAAAACCTTCTTTAAAGGTCGCGAGATACGTAACTAAGCTGTTCGGTTCGCTTCAATCAGATTGGTGAGCTCAATAAAATCCTCAACAGAGCATTGTTCTGGTCTTTCGCCTGAAAACTTCTCAGGAAGTACTGTTTTGCCGAGCAATGACTTTAAAGAATTTCGCATCGTTTTTCTNCGCTGATTGAAAGCCGTTTTAACAACTGTCTTAAAAAGCTTCTCATCACACGGTAGTTTTTTACGTGTATTTCGGACACATCGAATCACACCCGACTTGACTTTTGGCGGAGGATCAAATACATCTTCATCTACCGTAAAAAGATATTCAATATCATAATACGCTTGCATAAAAACACTCAGAATACCATATTGCTTATTACCCGGCCCTTGTGCTATTCTTTGCGCAACCTCACGTTGAAACATGCCAACAATTTCAGGGATGCGGTCCTTAAACTCTAGACATCGAAATAAAATTTGAGACGAAATATTATACGGGAAATTTCCAACCACATTAAATGATTCATTCTCCAGAAACTCATCAATGTTATGGTGTAAAAAATCAGCAAAATGTATGCGCTCACTTAATTCTGGATACACCTGATTTAGGTAGGCGATTGATTCCTGATCGACATCCATGAGGTGAAGCGACTGAATTTTCTTTTCTTCTATAAGCCATTTAGTCAAGGCACCCGTACCCGGACCTATTTCCAAAACATTTTGACTCTTTTCCAAATCAACACATTCAACGATTCGTTGACAAATAGATGCGTCTTTGAGAAAATGCTGCCCTAAATGTTTTTTGGCTTTAACCTTCATGAATGAATTCTTCTATGATTTGAAGCTCCGTGCGAAACGCAGCAAATTTTCCTTGAAATCTCAACGTATGTTCTTGCTGCAATGCAGCGGAATGGACCGACTGGTAATTATCTAAATGTTCTTGACTAAAGGCAACATACATAACGGAATAGGCTTTACCTCCTTGTTCCTCACCCAATAGCCTTGAAAGTTTACATTCTCGAAATGAGGCTGTCGCCATAACATCAGGTATATGCTTGGTTCTCATCCAAGACAACCATTCCTGTTCAATGGACTCATCAATACTCAAGGTCACGTTGTAAATAATCATGTTCAAAAATACGCTATTCACTGCAAACCCACGAAATCTTTTGCAAAGGTTTGGTACACGGCCTAAAAAAAGTTATTTTTGAGTAACACTAAACCAATAAATATGAAAAAAATTCTACTTTATTTTTGTGCGGTATTTTTATTTGCTGCGCAACTAAATGCACAATCATGTACACCNGGTGCGAACTTTGCGGATTCAACCTATGGAATATGGCCTGATACGTCAACAAATTTTCCCTCAGCTGAAGCAGGAGTTGCGTATTCGACAGATCTAAACTTTAAGGTTCCAAATGAAGTCACTTCTGATATCACCGGAGGAGACCCGGCGTTGGAAGCTTTTATTGGTTCGGAGATTCAAGGATTTACAGTAACCAGTGTCGATGGTTTGCCTTCAGGTTACGATTATGCATGTAATGTATCCGGATGTGAATATCTTGGTGGAGAAAATGGATGTGCCAATGTATTTGGAACAACAAACGAAACTGGATCCTATCCTGTAACAATTACAGTTGAAGGTGTAATTTCAGTAGTTCTTTTCCCAGGATTGCCTCCAACACCAGTTACTCAAGCATTAAGCTTTGGTGGGTATGAAATCGTCGTTGGTTCAGCCGGAACAATTGAAGGTATTATTGAGCCTTTGACTGTTGTTCCTAACCCTGCAACAGAGAAAATAACCATTAATGGTCTTTCGGCATANGAGAACTCATCCATTGCAGTTATGAATATTGAAGGAAAAGTTATTGCTCAAAAGGAACACAACAATTCCGGTAATGCAGATTTTGATTTAACGTCATTGAATAAAGGTGTTTACTTTGTAAAAGTNGCACACATGAACGGTATTGAAACGATCAAATTCATCAAGCAATAGTCTGATAAAGAAACTTNTTTAAAAAGAAAGGAGGCCAATGGTCTCCTTTTTTTATTGATAAAACTTCATTTCATCGACATAGCGAAAAACAGGTTCTGAAAGTAGATACCTTACATCTTTCTTTGCTTTAATGGAAGACCTAATAAACGAGGAAGATACTTTCATCACTGGCGCATCTTTACAAAAAGAAACATTTGGGTGGCTCTTGAATTGATCTAGCTGCTCTTTTTTAGTCATTTCAAGTTCCTTCTCCTCTTGAGGTGTGAGTAACCTAGGATATACATATATTTTATGCTTCGCTAATATCTGCTCATAATTGAACCATTTATGAAATCCCCTTAAATTATCTTCTCCCATGATTAGTGCAAAATCATTTTCTGGATGGTTTTCGATCAGGTGCGCAAGTGTATGGGCCGTGTAATTTGGCTTTTGCATTTTAAATTCAATATCACTTGCCTTAAGCTTTCTATTGTCGTCTATAGCCTCTTTAACAAGTGCCAATCTATGGAAGTCCGCAAGCAATGATTTCTTTTGTTTCAATGGGTTTTGTGGGGTAACAACAAGCCAGACTTGATCAAGATCAGTAAACTCAGACATATAGTTGGCGATTACCAAGTGACCAACATGTATTGGGTTAAACGTACCAAAATACAAACCTACCTTCACGATACTAAAAATTGATTTATAATAGACTTGGCCTCAGATATAGCAGTGTCAAGCTTGTCATTTTTTAAAATGACATCAAAGCCAGAAGACAAGGAGGTTTCATGCTCAGCTTTCTCTAATCTCTGCTGAATTTTTTGCTCAGAATCCGTATTCCGATTTCTCAAACGTTCCTCCAAGACTACTAAGCTTGGTGGCATTACAAAAATTGCCAATGCTTTCTTCCCGAATTTCTTTTTTAAGCTCATGCCTCCTACAACATCAACGTCAAAAACGACTGTTTTGTTTGCATTCCAGATTCTAGTCAGCTCTGAATTCAGGGTGCCGTAAAAATGGTCCTGATATACCTCTTCCCACTCGACGAATTCATTGTTCTTTATTTTTTTCTTAAACCCTTCAATTCCAATAAAATGGTAATCTTTTCCATTCACCTCTTGACCTCTAGGATCTCTACTACAAGCCGAAATAGAAAAGCTTAATTCCGAAAGTTCATCCAATAATGCACGCACTATAGTAGTTTTCCCAGCTCCAGATGGCGCTGAAAAAATAATGACTTTACCTTCATTTAGATTTTGAGAAGACACTACAGGGTATTTAAAATTTGCTCTTTAATCTTTTCAAGGCTGTCTTTCATTTGAACAACCCTTTTTTGCATTTCGGAGTGGTTACACTTGCTGCCTATCGTATTGATTTCACGACCCATTTCTTGCGCGATGAAACCGAGCTTTTTACCTGATTGAAGCAACGGTATTGTTTCCAAGAAATACTTTATATGATTGCTCAGACGCATCTTCTCTTCTGCAATATCTAATTTTTCGATATAATAAATGAGCTCCTGCTCAAAGCGATTGTTGTCCATTTTATCTGAAGGAAATTCATCTAATCCCTTCTGAAGGCGTTCACGAGTAGATTGAATTCTTTCTTCTTCAAAAGGCTCAATTTCGACTAGTAATCTTGAAATCTCACCTGTTCTTTGTAAAAATTCTGCTTTAAGGTCTTCACCTTCTTTCTCTCTAAATTGTCTCACCTGACCGCAAGCATCTTTCGCAAGATCTACAACTTTCATTAGCTCTTCTTTGCTCGGAGTGACTCCCTCTGTATTGATGACCTCAGGCATTCGCAAAATCATGGACAAATAATCACTTTCTTTTTGACCCCAGGATGTATTTAGCATTTTTAGCTCCTCATAAATTGAGGTTGCTAGTTCTTTGTTAACAAGGTTCATTTCGGAAGCCTTTTCACTTTCAATATGAATAGAAAGTTCAATTTTTCCACGACTGAGCACCTCTGCAACCAATTTTCTAATCTGAGGCTCTACCTCTTTATATATGGAAGGCATTTTGACCGATAAATCCAATCCTTTACTGTTTAGTGTGCGGATCTCAACAGAGGCCTTTCTCGATTGAAAAACGCTGCTGCTTTTTCCAAATCCAGTCATTGATTGCATCATAATAAGTTGTCTTTTAACAAATGTATGAAATTTGAATTTACTTACTCTATTAATAAATCCGCATCAATTCCATCGTTTTGCTCCTGAATAAAAACAGCTATCTCAGCTATTATTTCATCTTTTTGGCTACGCTCTTTACGAAACTCAGAGTAGTATTCTTTGAGGTATAATTGTGATTCGAGCAGGTGGTGCTCTTCAAATGGTCCTGTTAAATTCTCTATTACTGTAAGACATTCAATAGCCCGCATTAAGTCTCCTTGAGTGGACAAAGCGACAAATTCAGCAATGTACTCGCTAAAATCAAGCTTACTGTTCCAAACAATATTAATCAAAGTTGTTTTTAAACTTTCGTACTGATCATTCTTTAGGCTTTCAATAAAAATTTCTTTTGCATCACTGTCTGTCACGTCAGCCATCAAAGACATTATTTTCTTTTCAATGAGTGGATTGCTATTTTGCAATAAAAGATTTAAAAGTGCAGGTATTAAAGCAATATTTCCAGAAGCAGCAATAGTTTGGATGGCTTTATCCATTTTTTTTTGTTCCCCTGATTCTAAATCAACCAAAGCTTTTTTTAGTGGAACTGTAATTTTCTTTCGTGCCATAATTATTATATGAACCGCAAAGGTAGGGAATCTATAAAGATATTGATAGTGTTCCCTTTTATATACACTTTATGAAGGGTAGGGTGTTCAAAAATATTGTCAGCTTGCTATTATTAGCTTAAGGATTAATTGAACTTTGTTAAAACCTTTTTTGGCATGAAATATTCTATCCCATACTTAACATCAGTGATCTCAATCATTTTTCTATTTAGCTCCTGTGTCCCCTCGAAAAAATATAACGAGCTGCTAGAGCGAGAAAAAACATGCGCTCAAGAATTAGCGAAGTACAAAAAAATGAGCCTAGATTATGAAAGCTTAGCCAAAGAGCTTGAGCTTAAGTTTGACCTCGCGAATAAAGAGTTAATTGGCTTAAGAAAAGATACTGCCGACCTCGGTGAAAAAATGCGCTTATTAAAAAGAAACTATGGTGTACTGAAGCTTCAATCCAAAGAGCTTGAAAACTCGTTTAACAATCTTAAGAATCTTAGCGCGAAAGAAACTGCAGCGTTACAGACGGAACTAAAAATCAAAAACCTAAAACTTCAAGAAAAAGAAGATGCTTTGTTGACTTTAGAGCAGGAACTAAAAGAAAAAGAGCGCCTATTGTCTGAACGCGAGAAACGTGTGAATGAATTAGAAGAGCTGCTACGCAAAAAAGAGGATGGTATCAAGGCGCTAAAAGAACGCGTCGCAAGAGCATTGAAAGGATTTGAGGGTCAGGGCCTAACCGTGGAGCAAAAGAATGGCCGAATTTATGTAAGCTTAGAGGAAAAATTATTGTTTACATCAGCCAGTACAGCAGTTCAGCCAGCAGGGGAAAAAGCACTTATTGAGCTGGGACGTGTACTTGAAAACGAAAAAGAGCTCGAAATCATAGTAGAAGGTCACACAGATGCCGACCCGCTTTCCCGTGCAACTTCTCCTAAAAATAATTGGGAACTCTCGGTACTCAGGGCAACGAGTGTAGTTGAGATTATTCTAGCAAATTCAGGCGTTACACCAAGTCAATTGATGGCTGCAGGACGCGGTGAATTCTATCCAATCTCAGAGGTAAAGGCAAAAAATAGAAGGATTGAGGTAATCATTTCTCCTAATCTAAATGAGCTTTACGATATTATATCTAAAGATTAGTCGCTTTGATTATCCGTTATATGTATTGCTTAATTAGCGNAGCAAATTAATGTGTCCTGTATAGATTTCCTTATCCACTTTGTTGTCTGGAAGGACGACAAGTTTCCAAACATAGGTCCCATTTGGAACTTTATTTCCCCTGTATGTTCCGTCCCATGCGAAATCGAGATCCGTTGAAGCAAATATAAGCTGACCCCAACGGTTAAAAATTTCAAGCTCAATAGACTGGACACCTATTAAACTGGCTGAAAACACCTCATTTAAACGGTCTCCATCAGGAATGAAGGTATTAGGCACATAAACAAAGTACTCTTTAAATATTTCAACAAATAAGGTAATACTATCCACACAGCCCTTCGCATCTTCTGCGATTAATGTTACTGGATAAATGCCTGGAGTATCATAAACGTGTGTCGGATGAATATCAGAAGAATAACCACCATCACCAAAAAACCAGTCGTAGGCAAAGCCATTAGAGGTTAAGTTTTGAAAGGAAACAGGGAGGTTCTCAATAACTGGATCGCTAATTACCGTAAAATTGGCATCTGGTTTTACAACAGTAACCTGAATGCTAGATGTTACAGAAAACGTTTGACAATCATCTGAAACCTGAACTTGATAATTCGAAGTTGACAAGGGCTGTACCCAAACTTCAGTGGAGATTTCTTGACTATGAGGCCAATAATAAGCATACGCTCCAAAACCTCCTGAGGCCGAAACTTGAAGCAANGTNGAGTCTCCTGGACAAATTGCAACTGGAGCACTTGTTGTCACTATTAATGGAGGACTCGTAACTTCATAATTTACTGTATCTGTCGCAAAACTTCCACATTCATCACTCACNGTAATGACGAAATAAGTCGTACTCATGGGGGAAATCACAGCCGAATCTANGGATGAAATGATTTGGCCAGATTCATTTTGCCAGCTGTAGATATAATTCCCTGTACCCCCTGATGCTTCAACAAGCAAAGATTGACCGACATTCGGGCAAATTTCAACAATATCAGCCGGNACGATCATGGAAATAGGTTCGTATTCCGGAACCGTAACAAGCACAGTGTCATAAGCCAGCTCATTCAAACAATCGTCTACAACTTCAACAAAATAAGTCCCTGTNTCCGTCGGCGAGATGCTAATTANACTCTCAGTTGATCCTGTGCTCCATAAATATGTATAGGGTTGAAGCCCTCCTGAAACATTCGTCGTAAGTTGAATATCTTCTCCTGGACAAGCGATTTCCGGATTTATAATTTCGACTTGAACGTCTTGTATATCTTGTAAAAAGAGTTCTATAGAGACAGGCGTTATATTACCACAAGGGTCCTCTAAAGGAAAATCTAAAATTATATTCTCCAACCCTTCAGCAATGCCATCTAAAACAACATCGATGGTAAAAGACACCTGTGTTTGTCCNGGNTTAAAGGTTATTGAGTTAGGGATCCCACTATAATCCTCGCCGTTTGTTGCCGAACCAGATACAATTAGTGGAACCGTTAAAGACTGATTNATATTTGTTTGTCTTTCCAATGTCACGGTGGCGGTNACACAACCCTCTGCAATCCAATCAGGATTACTAAAAAGTTCATCGGACAGCTCATACGTGATTTCCACTGGTGTCGGTGAAGACAAACTATTGGCTTCTAAAAATATNCCTGAATCCCATGAACCATCTCCAACATCTGCAATGGCTAGAACAAGGTGATAGGTTTCTCCACATTGCACTTCAGATACGGCCTTTAATACTTTTGTAAATCCATCGTATTGAATATACTGATCCGAGCTGTTAAAAGGGGCATTTGTACCNTTACCGTTTGAAATNTAGTATTGCGTGTTTGTTACCGCATTCACATTGTTAATTGATACAACGCCATTCCCATTGGGCAATTGAGCAATATTTTCATAGCCTATAATCCCAGGGCCAGAAATAAAAAAACCGAAAACATCATTGTATGTAGAGCTTTCAGGTGGCGCATATTCAGGATATTCTTCCGATCCAAAAACATAGTTAAAGGCAACAGTGTCCGCATAAGGGACAAAGTCAAATTCTAATATTGCCGCATTATAGGTTTGTTCACCGTTTAAGATACTTGACAAAAGAGCTGAACCTCCATAGGCGTTATCCACTCCAGAACCAGCTTGATTATTGGGGCCTTGAGGGCCATTTTCATTTGCGATAACTGTTCCTGTTGTCATCACAATACCTTCGTCTATNCCAAGGTTNGTTCCAATTGCTTGAAATGAGCCAATTGCAGCTGGATTTCCATTGTACATAATATTTGAGACGGTAACTCCAGGGCCCAGCAATACATTCTGAACTAAACCAAGAGGAGAAACCCCAGTACCCGTCACGAGCTGAGAAAATGTAGTGCCGAATAAAAGCACAAAAGCTATGGAGAAAATCAGTTTCACAATTATATACTACGTATATAACGGAAAATACGGGAAAACGTTGTGAATCAGTGCCNTTATTTTAGCTCAGCAGAAAACAACGGCTTAAATGCTACCCAGCTCAGAAAAGGAAAATAATGCATAGGCATGGCGTAACCGTAGATGGTATACTGTATTTCTTCATGAAGGTTATACACTGAAAAAATCCCAAAAGAGGTNATNATAGATACNGCAGCAAAGAGAAAATAAAATAAGAAAGAACCCCATTTTGGGCCAATCTTTTGTAATNGGTAATAGCCCAAAGAGGCCAATAAACACCCAGNAACGGGCGCGATAAACAAATGTAGCATAGGTATAGCCTCACGCAGAGAATCGAGCTGCGCACCTTCGATTGCCGTAGCTTTTTCATAAGCCATTCCAAAGACTATCGTTACACACGCCGCGAAAATACCAGCGACTAAAGGGTGTATAATTCTTGATTTCAACATGCTTACTTCTTAATGGTTACCGCTGCAATGATTTTTATAGAGGGAGAAACTTTACTTTTTGGGCCCAATTTATAATCGGCTCGAACCACACTGAATTTAGTTTTGTATACATGGTTCGTTTCATTTGATGAAACCGTCAATGGAAGTGTTATTGCTTTGCTTACCCCATGTAAAACTAGATCGCCTTTTGCAAAAACTCCTTCATCGTTGGTCACTATTTCTCTAGATTTAAAGGTAATATCCGGATACTTTTCTGAATGAAACCATTCTGAACTTTTTGCATGCTTGTTTTGCACTCCATTTCCTGTATTGATAGAGGCAGTTTGAATACTTAGGTCAAAAGAGGTCGGCGTATTGTCATCGTTGGTAACTACTTCTCCTTTCATTTCTTTAAAAACACCTGAGGCATCTTTGCTAAAAAAAGCAATTTTATAGGTCTCAACTTTGCTCGTATCTTGCGCATTAATCATTCCTGCCACAAGAAAGGTACTAAGGGTTATCAATAGAGTTTTCATCGTTTACTAATTTATATTATTGTTTTACTATTTCGATTTCTGCATTTAATTCAATTTCGTCTGCAACAACGGTTGTTGGCATCTCTTCACCAATATTAAAATCAGACCTTTTAAAGGTAGTCGAAAAATATAAGCCCGCCAATTCATTACCTCTCCTTGTCTTAACCGTTCCGTTGTGAACCATAAAAAGTGTCAGCTCTTTTGTAACTCCATGCATACTTAAGTCTCCTAAAACCTCATAATTATTTCCCTCTTTTAAGCGAATCTTTTTACTTGTAAATGTAATCTGCGGGTAAGGGGTCGCGTCAAAAAAATCAGGGCCACAGAGATGCTTGTCTCTTGATTCATTCGCCGTATTAATAGAGCCTGTCTGAATGATCATTTTTATCGTCGCATTTTCAAAACTTTCTCCGTTTGGCGTTTGAACGGTCAGGTCAAAGTCTCTAAAATCTCCGACTGTATATGAAATGGCTTTGTGTTTAACTTTAAATCCCAAATTAGAATGTGAAACATCCGCAGACCAGGTTGGTACGCTTGGCTCATTTTGAGCAAACGCTATAGTTGCAAGGAAAAAGAAAGCAATCGTTAAAAATTTCATGTAATTCATTATTTTGAGTTTTTGATAAAAGAAAAGCATTTCAATCTGCCATGCTCGGCATAAAACTATGCATAATCTTTTGACCTTTTAAATATACCGTATTCATGAATCATGCCAACATATGTTAAAAAATAGTTAACGTGTGTAATGATTCTATTTCTATTTCGTTAGTAGGGTAACGAGTCGTTAAAGACGAGTTGTTTTCATATTTAGTAGTTTAGGTTAGAAAAAGAGGGCGATTGCCCTCTTTTTGTTGGTTATGAGCGGTGCATTCTTGATGGTTTTTATAAATTTGTTTTGAACTCTAATGAAATCTATGAAGGATCAAAAAATAGAAGGCCTCAAAATTTACAATACGCTCTCCGGAACAAAAGAGCGCTTTACGCCTATTCATAAAGACTATGTCGGCATGTATGTTTGTGGACCTACCTTGTATAGCGAACCACACATGGGCAATATGCGCACCTTCATTAATTTCGATTTGGTTTACCGATATCTACTTCACCTAGGATATAAGGTCAAGTACGTAAGAAACATCACTGATGCTGGGCATATCACAAATAGCGCAGGTGAACAAGAGGACAGCATCGGGAAAGCAGCACGGCTCGAGCAACTTCAGCCTTTAGAGATTGTTTATAAATACAATGTCCGCTTTCAAAACTTACAGAAGATTTATAACCTTCTTCCTCCTACAATTGAGCCCACCGCAACTGGACATATTCAGGAACAAATTGAGATCATCGAAAAAATCATGGAAAATGGATTTGCCTATGAGGTAAATGGATCAGTATATTTCGATGTTCAGACCTATAAGAAATCATTCAACTATGGTTCTCTAAGTGGACGAAAAGTAGAAGAGCTAGAAAATGAAACGCGCGACCTAAACGCACAAGGTGAAAAAAGATTTTTTGCAGACTTCGCGCTTTGGAAAAAAGCCAACGAAAATGATATGCAAATTTGGAGGTCTCCATGGGGAGATGGAAATCCTGGATGGCATATCGAATGTACGGCCATGAGCACCAAATACTTGGGTGAAACTTTCGATATTCATGGCGGTGGATTAGACTTAAAATTTCCGCATCATGAGGATGAAATCGCACAAAGCTGCGGGTCTAGTGGAAAAGCACCTGCCAAATTTTGGATGCATGCGAATATGTTGAACGTTAATGGAAAGAAGATGAGCAAGTCTCTTGGCAACTTCTTTTTACCGCAAGAAATTGTTGAAGGTGCCACAGACCTATTTGATAAAGCTTACGCCCCTAATGTATTGCGTTTTTTCATGATGCAATCGCACTATAGAAGTACCTTAGACCTGACTCAAGATGCATTAAACGCATCTGAAAAAGGTCTCGCCCGCCTAACAGAGGCTATAGAAACACTTGATCAAATTACCGTAGCAGATAAAAGCTCCTTTGACGTGAAGGCAATAGTTGAATCATTTTATGATGCTATGAATGATGACTTTAACGCGCCTATTTTAATTGCTGGACTATTTGATGCTGTGAAAAAGATCAACCTCATCAAAGATGGAAAAGAATCAATCTCACAACAAGATCAGAAAGTACTTCTAGCAGAAATGAAGGGCTTTATGTTAGATGTCTTGGGGCTCACGCTTGAGGGTAGTCAAAAAGACAATAGATTGAAACCCGTAATGGATCTTGTTCTTGAGCTTAGACAACAAGCAAGAGAAAATAAAGATTGGACGACCTCAGACTTAATTCGTGATGGCCTTAAAAACGCAGGTATTTCCGTTAAAGATGGAAAAGACAATACAAGTTGGCAATAGGACAGCTTTTTAATAAAAATCACCAGGTTTTTGTTAAAAAAGTACGTTTTAATCAAAAAAAACTCGGTTTTAATGCCTTTTTGTAAATTTCTGCTGAAAAACAAAGGTTAATATCACTTTCTCTGTCTTTTAACCATTTTAAGTCATTTATTTCAAATAATCGCGGTTTTTATGTTAAAAAGATATGGTTTCGTTCCTTTTTAGTCTCTTTTGGCTATTACTAACAAAAAAATCAGATTCGGCTGAATTCTAAAGTATTTCATATCTTAATTGCCAAATAAAATCATCATATGACGAACATCACTTATTTTGGCCATGCTTGTTTCCTTATTGAATTTGGAGGTAAAAAGCTATTGTTTGATCCTT
>NYTQ01000045.1 GCA_002683585.1 Cryomorphaceae bacterium | reverse complement strand
GTGGGCCTAGTCAAGAAATATTGGTTCATCCAAAACTCAATAGAACCAATGTAAGAACTGCAGAAGAGCTACTAGTTGCAGTTCAAAGTTGTTGGCAGGAATGTGATACAGGTGTATTTTCCGCTGCTGTTGCTGATTTTAGGCCAGCAAAAAGCTCGAGCACAAAAATTAAAAAGGGAACCGCAGAGGAGACTATTAAGCTTATTCAGAACCCAGATATCTTAAAATGGGCTTCTTTTCATAGAAATAACAAACAAAAAGTTATTGGATTTGCATTAGAAACAAATAATGAGCAAGAAAATGCGTTGTTGAAATTAGAGCGGAAGAACTTGGATTTGATTGTCCTAAACTCTACTCAGGACGAAGGCGCGACCTTTGGTGGTGAAAAGAATAAAGTAACTATCTTCGGTCGAGAAGGTCTTGTGATTGATTTAAAGCTTCAAGATAAGTTTGATATCGCCGTAAACCTAATTGATACAATAGAAAAAATAGATGCTTAAAAGATACCTCCTTATTATTTTATTGGTTTATTTACGTTCAGTAAATGCACAAGAACTCAACTGTCAGGTTTCGATCATCACAGATGCGAAGCTTGAAGTGACCACGACCGAGCAGCAGGCCTTAAAACAGCTTGAAGAGGTCATTTTTGACTTTATGAACGGCACCAAATGGACGAAAGATAAGTTTACTATGGAGGAGCGGATCAACTGCTCAGTTCAATTGCAAATTACCAATATTCCCACAATGGGAACCTTCAGTGGTTCTATTCAGGTGCTTATGAGTAGGCCTTCTTTCAATTCAAGCTACAATTCACTCGTTTTCAATTTTTTGGATGAAAATGTCGTGTTTTCTTATTCTAGGAATACTCCATTATACTATGCAAAAAATGCCTTTAGAGACAATCTCTCGTCGATTTTATCTTTCTATGCCTTATTTATCATTGGGATGGATTATGATTCGTTTAGTCCTAATGCTGGAACGCCATTCTTTACTGAGGCGCAGCAAATTGTGTCTAATGCTCAACCTTCAGGTGCAGCAGGGTGGAAGGCAAGTGAAACGGGAAAACGGAATAGATATTGGTTGGTTGACAACGTACTTCAGCAGCTGTTTCAACCGCTTCGAGACTGTAATTACGCTTATCATAGAAAAGGAGTAGATAAACTATATGAAGATAAGGATAAAGGTATTAGAGAGATTTACAAAGCAATGCTCAAGCTTAAGCCCGTTGTTCAAACAAGACCAAATACTGTAAATATTATCAATTTTGTCTATTGCAAGACCGATGAGCTCAAAAGTCTTCTAGCCGAATCGGACACCAAACAAAAGACAGATTTTGTGAACCTTCTGAAAAGATTAGATCCAGGGAATAGCTCAAAATTTCAGTCGATATTAAATTGATTCATGATTCAAAAACTACGCATCTCGAACTTTGCGTTAATCGAAGATTTAGACCTAGATTTAAATGAAGGTTTTACAGTGCTCACAGGTGAAACTGGTTCAGGGAAATCAATTCTTCTGAATGCCTTCACTTTACTTCTTGGTGAGAGAGCACACGTTAGTTTAGTAGGTCCCTATGGAAAGAAAGCAATCGTAGAGGCCCAGCTAACTGCCTCTTCAGATGATCAGTTGTTTTTCCAGCAGCATAACCTAGATTATGATCAAATCATTCTCCTGAGGAGAGAAATTGTTCGAGATGGCAAATCACGTACTTTTATCAATGACTCCCCGGTCTCAGTGGCTGTTCTTAAGGCATATTCTGCACAAAAGCTCATGGTTCATTCACAGTACAATACTTTTGAGCTAAAATCAAAGGCCAAGCAATTGGAATTATACGATTTGCTGTCTGGAAATGAATATAATGTAGAAGCCTTTTCAAAGCGCTATGATGATTATAATGCATATTCAGAAAAGCTAGAAATACTAAAAACTAAGTATAAAAAACAAAATCAAGACCGTGATTACAATCTCTTTTTAAAAGAAGAGTTAGAAGGACTAAGGCTTAATGACATTGATTACGCTCAATTAGAGGGCGAACTTTTTAAGCTTGATAACGCAGAGGAGATTCAGTCTATTCTTGGTGAAGTCTCCGAATTTACAGCCGACGGAGGCGTATATTCAAAGGTAAAGTCATTTGTATATCGACTTGAACGACTTGGGGCTAAGGATCAATCACTTAAGGATCTTTTAGAAAGACTTCATTCATTAGAAGATGAGCTTGGACAAATAACCTCTGAGGCTTCGTATTATATCGATTCCATTGAGGTTGATTCAGATAGAAAAGACTTTGTAACCAAGCAATGGGATGAATTCAATAGACTGCTTTTAAAGCATAATTTATCTAACCAGGATGAGCTTGTTGCATTCTTTGAAGGCCTATCAAAAAGTGCACATCATTTAGAGGAGCTACACCAGAAGATTCAAGACATGGAGGCCAAGCACAAAGCAACGAAAGCTACGTTAATTGAATCAGCAGAAAGTCTTCATCTTGAGAGACTTAACAAACGAAAAAAGATTACAGAATCCTTACAAGCTGACCTGTATCAGTTGAAGCTAGCAGAAACAAAATTGGATTTTCAAATTGACAAAACGACCTTAAAAAGAACTGGTATATCGAATTTATCAATGTTGTTTTCTGCGAACAAGGGTTTCGATATGATTGAAATTGAAAATGCGGCAAGTGGAGGAGAGCTCTCTAGGCTGATGCTCGCATTGCTGAAACAAATCTCTGCGCTTAAAAAAATGCCAAGTATTTTATTTGATGAAATTGACGCAGGTGTGTCCGGAGATGTTGCAGATAAAATCGGGTTACTTCTTCATAAAATGGGTCTTGAATCACAGCTTTTGGTAATTTCTCATTTACCGCAAGTGGCATCGAAGGCTTCAGCTCATCTTATTGTGGAGAAAAAACAAAGAGTGGAAAGAACAAATACCTTTGTTCGTCACCTTTCCCAAAAGGAACGGATACATGAAATAGCACGATTGATGAGTGGCGAAAATGTTACAAATGCGGCTTTAGAAACGGCAAAATCACTCATGAAATAATGGATGGTTTTCACTTGCCATATCCGAGCTTTAGTCCAGAACACAAAATAGGATTTGAAAACCAATTACTCTTTATTGGAAGCTGTTTTTCGAATAATATTGGTCAATTGGCTAAAGACCACGGCTTTCATGTCTTAAGCAATCCTTTTGGCACACTATTTCACCCTGAACCAATAAAGGCTAGTCTTCAACATGCAATTCGAAATTCAAAAGAAGTTTGCTTTGTAGACACAACAGAGTTCGTTTCCGATTGGGATTCGGCACATGCCTTACAGTCTACTTCCAAGGAATTACATCGAGAATTGATATTAAACAAAAGAAAAGAGGTCCGAGCTGCGCTTTCAGGTGAAGCTTGGCTCTTTATCACTTTAGGGACGTCAATTGCATATCGACTTAAGTCTACTAATAAAGTTGTTGCCAACTGTCATAAACAGCAAGCTGCGCTTTTTAAAAAGGAATCCTCTTCGCCGATGGAATTGTTTATGGAATGGTCTCCATTTATCAAGGAACTACTCGAATGGAACCCAAAACTTAAGGTTGTTTTTACAGTGAGTCCAGTGCGGCACAAACGTGATGGATTAATTGAAAACAATAGGAGCAAGGCCAGGTTATTTGTGCTGATTGAAATGTTATTGAATGCTTTTCCTGTTTCATATTACCCCTCATTTGAGATTATTCATGATAGTCTTCGAGACTACAGGTTCTTTAATGAAGATATGGTTCACCCTAACCGTCAGTCTATTCAGGAAATATGGAAACACTTTTTAAAGGCATACACTAGAGAAAATGATCAGGTCTTGGCCAATAAAATATTCAAGCTACATACTTCGAGAATACACCGGAATATCAATGAAAATAAAATTGAATTGGAAAAACTGGAAGCATGGAGGGAAAAACAACAAAAAGAAATAGAGGCGCTTTTTGCATCTAGAGCTAAAAGACCTTAATCTATATTTACATCCCACTCTAAAAAGAATTGTTCAAGGTATTTTTCCATAAAAAGATGTCGTGTATGCGCCAATTCTTTGGCTGCATTTGTGTCCATTCTCCCCTTTATTTTTAATAACTTTTCGTAGAAATGATTGATTGTGTGCGATTTAGAATTTAAATAATCTTCTTTGTTCTCATGCATCACTGGCTTTATTGCCTCACTATACAAAGGCCTGTTTTTGCTTCCTCCGTAAGCAAAAGCTCTCGCTACGCCAATCGCCCCAATCGCATCAAGTCTATCCGCATCGCGAACAATCCTACCCTCAATTGGCAGCTCCTCATCTTCGACCTTAGCTCCTTTAAAAGAGATCTTTGGTACAATAATAGCCACTTGATGAGCCAAAGCCTCTGACCCTCCAGCATCTATAATCCATTGTTTGGCGACATCCCCACCGAGCGAAAAGTCACCTCCATTATATTTATGATCCGAAACATCATGGAGTAACGCGCAAAGCTCAATTAGCTCCTTATTTCCCCCTTCCTTTTTCTGTAAATAAATACTGAGCTTCCAAACCCTTTTGATGTGCTCCCAATCGTGACTTCCCTCTTTATTTTCAAAAAAGACTTTTACTTTTTCTTGTATAGCTTTGACAAGCACCTTATTGTTTTGTAAACATCTTAGCAGCGGCTCCCATATCAGTTTCTACTTTTATGAAATAAGTGCCTTTTGGGACTCGACTTACATCAACTGAGCTCGCGTTTCCTCGATAAATAATGGATCCTTGGGTATTGCTTATCATTATGGATGATATGGTCGCTTGACTCGAAATATTAAGGGTTTCCTTAACTGGGACGGGGTAAATATTAAAAGAGAATGACATATTTTCATCTATTCCAGTCTCATCTTCTTTCACAGCTTCAATATCATCAATGTAAAGCTTGAATCCATCATATGTTCTCAAAACAAAAGCGACAAAAATAGATTGATTGTCATAGCCTAAGGCACTTAAATCAACACTGCGTTCAGTCCATTCAAAATTCTCTCCTTCTATATAACCAACAGTGTCTATAAAACTTTCTGGTGCATTATCGGTCAAAGAAACCAGGACATAATAATCATCAGGAAATGAGGCATCTTGTGATTTTGCATTCCAATATAATTTATTTCCAAATGAGCCCAGAGATAGGGAAGGAGTAATCATCCACCTATCGGCCGTGTCAGGCATATTGAAGTAGGAGGTAGAAGCAGCAACACTATCTGTTGGATTTTCAGGATCCGATACACAAATCCATGCAGCGTCAAATGCTGACACCTGACTTGCAGGAATATTTAAATCGTTGTCTATTAATGTAAATTCATTTGGTATGCCATTCTGAAAATCAGTACTATATATTATTTCCTGTCCAAAAACAGTAAATCCGAAAAGCAGCAAAAATAAAGGGATTATTTTAGTCATATTGACATTTATTTATTTGATCAAATTAATAAGAATTTCTTTATACTCTTGATAGAAAAGGTCAAATTCAAGTAAGCGATCCTTAAAGAATCGATAAATTTTTCTCCAGTCCTTTTGACGGTAAAGACTCCACTCATCGTTACTCCACTCAATTCGGCTGATATGAATGCCATCCGTCGTTTCAAAATGCTCATACCAATTGGAGTCATGGCTTTCTTGTCTATTAAATAATGATTTGAGCTCTAGCAGTTGTTCCCAAAATAGCGCTCTTATTTCTTTGTCTTTAAATTGAATATCATAATAAAGAGCACTCGATCCTCCATCGCAATGCAGTCTGACATATGTATGCTTCAGATTCGTTGGGTAGGAAAGCCAATTTACACGAGGGAGAGCGGATGACTTTTGGTTTTTCATGTAATGCTTGAAGCCATTCCAGAATTCAACATTCATTGCATGTTTTTCCTCTTTAGAAAACATTACTTGTTACCCTTTGCGTGATCTGCTAAAAATTTCTCTAAACCAATATCCGTTAATGGGTGACTAGCAAGTGCTTTAATCGCCTTTAGAGGACCTGTCATGATGTCTGCGCCAATTTCAGCACAATGTATAATGTGCATCGGGTGCCTTACGGACGCAGCAAGTATTTCTGTATCAAAATCATAATTATTATAAATACCTCTTATTTGATTGATGAGTTCAAGTCCGTTTGAAGAAATATCATCTAGTCTACCTAAGAAAGGTGAAATATAAGAAGCTCCTGCTTTAGCAGCGAGCAGTGCTTGGCCTGCTGAAAAAACCAAGGTGCAATTTGTACGAATTCCTTTTTCTGTGAAGTATTTGATGGCTTTTATGCCTTCAAGAATCATGGGAACCTTTACAACAATATTTGGATGTAAAGCGGCTAGCTTTTCTCCTTCCTCAACCATTCCTTTAAAATCCGTGCTAATCACCTCTGCACTAACATCACCGTCTACAATATTACAAATAGCAATGTAGTGATTTATAATATTTTCATCACCTGTTATACCCTCCTTTGCCATCAAAGAAGGATTTGTGGTTACACCGTCAAGAATACCAAGACTATGGGCTTCTTTAATTTCATCGAGATTTGCTGTATCTATAAAAAACTTCATACTTATTTCTTTTTATTCTTTAAGGCCTCTTGTTGCTTGCGTTGCATTTCTTCGAGTCGCGCTTGAAATTTTGATTTTTTCTTTGGTCCGGCCGCTGATGCTGAACCAGCCTTAGCCTCCATTTTCAGCTTGAGTTTTTCTTCATCAACAAAAAACTTCTTGATCATGAACATGATCAGTATTGAAAACAGGGTTGAAATAAAGTAGTAGTAGCTCAATCCCGAGGAGTAGTTATTGAAAAAGAAAATCATCATTACGGGAAAAATATACATCAGCACCTTCATGTTTGGCATACCTGGCTGAGTAGGCTGCTGAACATTTCCGCTATTCATTACCGTGTAAAGTAGTGTAGTAGCTGACATAAGCAGAGTAAATAAGCTTACGTGGTCTCCATACAAAGGTATGCTGAAACCTAAGTCCAAAACTGAATCATATGAAGACAAATCATCGGCCCATAAAAAGGATTGTTGTCTTAGCTCAAATGCCGATGGGAAAAAGCGAAATACTGCAAGTAAGATGGGCATCTGAATTAACATAGGAAGACATCCTGACAAAGGGCTAGCACCGGATTCTTTATAAAGACTCATCATTTCCATCTGCTTTTTCATTGCGTCATCCTTATTTGGATACTTTGCGTTTAGCGCTTCAGTNTTTGGTTTAAGGATCCTCATTTTAACGGAGGAGACGAACATTTTCCATTGAACTGGCATCAATGCTGTTTTTATTAAAAGCGTTAGTAAGAATATGGACAATCCAAGTCCGAANCCAAGNGAAAGCAGGAAGCTAAACACGGGCTGNACTGCATATATNTTGATCCATCTAAAAAGGCCCCAGCCGAAGTTTAAGATATCATCATAGTTTTCATTATACTCATTTAATAATTCATAGTCATTTGGACCAAAATACCAGCTGAAGCTAGCCGTGTTGTTTGAGTTAGGATCAAAGTTTAATGTGAGGACAGAGGAAAAGTCTTTAATATGTGTTGAATCTTTTGCGTCATCCTCTTCATATGTCGAGACTTTTATCGAGGTTCCTTTTTTCTGAAAAGGTGTTTTAGGCGCTAAAAATGAGGAGAAATAAGATTGCTTGTAGGCAATCCANTTAACCTCATTCTCAAAATCTTTATCATCNTCACTGGTTTCACTGAGATAATCAAAGCCCTCTTCTTTTTCATCGAAGCAAATTGTAGAAACCCTTCTTTGCTCTGAAAGTAATTTTTCTGTTTGCANGAAAGAGGTCTGCCAAGAAAGCTGAATATTGTCTTTGGCAATTCCATTGAGCTCAATAAACTCAACTTTATAATCAATATTATACGAATCTTTGGCAAACTTGTAAGTTTGTCTGATAAGACCTGTCTGGTATGGCGCCTCAAGAACAACACTACTGTTGGATTCATTCTTAAGTTCAAAATTTAAGTCTTTCGTCTGAATCAACCGATCACCATCATAAAAGGAGTAGGAGGTAAGGTGGTCTCCCTTAGCAAATAGACAAAGTGCTTCTTTACTTTCTGCACTATAGCTTTCATATGTTTTGTAATCATTGAGATACATAGAGGAAATCTGCCCGCCTTTTGTTGAAAAGTCAACAGTGAACTTATCTGTTTTTCTGGTAAAGACACTATCCGTTATTTNTGTCTTCTTTTCAGTTGTGTTTTGTTCTTGATCCAAATCAATATTCTCATTTGATGATTTAGCTAGATTAACTGTTANGGAATNTTTTTCTTCGGACTTCGCTTTGGCNTCTTTTGCTTTTGCAATTTCAGCTTCCTGCTGTTTTAGTTCCTCTTCACTNGGTTTNTTAATNATGGTAAATACAGTCAAGAGTAATCCAATCAGTACAAGNCCTGTTAGGGTGTTACGATCCATTTCTATTTCTTTTTGTTTTTTAGGGCAGCTCCTACAAAAGCTACAAATAAGGGATGTGGTTCATCTACTGTGCTCTTATATTCCGGATGGAACTGAACACCNACAAACCATGGGTGTTTTGGGATTTCAACAACTTCAACTAGACCTGTATCCGGATTTGTTCCTGTTGCAACCATTCCTGCACTTTTAAAATCATTTAAGTATTTGTTGTTGAACTCATAACGGTGTCTATGACGCTCAGAAATAACATCTGAATGAAAAGCTTTGCCAATATTTGAGTTTGGCTTGAGCTGGCACGAATAGGCCCCAAGACGCATTGTCCCGCCGTAGTCGGAAATATTCTTTTGCTCTTCCATCATATCGATGACCGGCGCGCTAGTTTTAGTAGCTATTTCAGTAGTATTTGCATCCTCTAGCTGAAGTACATTTCTTGCAAATTCGATTACCGCACATTGCATTCCAAGACAAATTCCTAAAAATGGAATTTGGTTTTCTCGCGCAAACTGCACGGCGTCTATTTTTCCGGCAACACCTCTTGAACCAAAGCCAGGAGCAACAAGTATACCATCCATTTCTGATAGCTCTTTCTTTACATTATCCTTATCTAAATTATCAGAATGTATCCAATGTAAATTTACTTTAGCTTCGTTACTCACTCCGGCATGAATAAATGCTTCACTGATTGATTTGTAAGAATCTTTTAGCTCCACATACTTACCGATGAGGGCTATATTCACATCAGTTTTAGGGTTTTTTAAACGCTCTAGAAAGCTTTTCCACTTCTTTAATTGAGGGGTTGATTTTTTAGACAACCCAAGCTTATCGAGCACAACACTGTCTAATTCTTCAGCTTGCATAAGCATAGGTACATCATATATTGAAGCTGCATCTCTTGCCTCAATTACAGCATTCATAGAAACATTACAGAATTTCGCTATTTTCCGTCTAAGATTCAATTCAAGTTCATGTTCAGATCTACAACACAATATATCTGGCTGAACACCTAGCTCTAGAAGTGCTTTGACCGAGTGCTGCGTTGGTTTTGTTTTTAATTCGCCAGCTGCCGATAAATAGGGGATAAGGGTCAGATGGATCACCAGGCAATCGCTTTCATATTCCCACATCATTTGCCGCACTGCCTCAATGTACGGCAGAGACTCAATGTCACCCACGGTACCACCAATTTCAGTAATGACAATGTCATATTTATTGTTCTTAGACAAAAGCTGTATCCGTTGCTTTATCTCGTCAGTGATGTGCGGAATAACTTGAACAGTTTTCCCAAGAAAGTCACCTTTTCGTTCCTTTTCAATTACCGATTGATAAATCCTACCTGTTGTAATATTGTTTGCTTGACTCGTTGGTACATTTAAAAACCTCTCGTAGTGTCCCAAATCCAAATCCGTCTCAGCTCCGTCGTCAGTAACGTAACATTCGCCGTGCTCATATGGATTTAGCGTTCCTGGATCAATATTAATATAGGGGTCGAGTTTTTGGATGGTAACGGAATATCCTCTTGCCTGAACTAATTTCGCTAATGATGCTGCAATAATACCTTTGCCAAGAGAAGAAGTAACCCCACCTGTTACAAAAATATACTTAACTGAATTGGACATATAAATGAGTTGTAACTACGGGAATCAAAGTTAACATAACATTGTGATGCGACAACCAATTTTAATCATTT
>NYTQ01000044.1 GCA_002683585.1 Cryomorphaceae bacterium | reverse complement strand
GTGGAGATATTTCTCCATATACTGTTAGTATCACTGAAAATCAGCTAGCGTCGAATCAATTTGCAGCATTATATTTGATGCCGGGAATGCGTTTTCAGAAAAATGAAAACAGGGCTTTTCAAATTGCGGTTGCTGGAGTTTCGGTTTGGGATTCTGGTGATAACATAACGTTCCCATTACCACTTTTATCATGGTTTTTTAAATTTTAATTCCTAACTTTTAGGAGTGTCATTTGTTATATTTCAATAAACAAAATCAAATAATATGAACAAAAGAGTAGAAGCAGCCTTAAACGACCAAATTAAAAAAGAAGCATCGTCTTCTCAATATTATCTTTCTATGGCCTGTTGGGCAGAGTCTAATGGGTTAAATGGAACGGCGAATTTTATGTATACCCACTCTGATGAAGAACGGTTTCATATGCTCAAGCTTGTGAAATTTGTAAATGAGAGAGGAGGAAGGGCAGAAGTTCCTCAATTGGAAAAACCACCGCATGAATTTAAAAGCTTGAAAAACGTTTTTGAATCGCTTCTTAAGCATGAAATTGGCGTAACAGCGAGCATAAATAATTTAGTAGATGTTTGTCTGCAGGAAAAAGATTATACCACCCACAATTTTGTTCAGTGGTATGTTTCTGAGCAGCTTGAAGAGGAAGCCTTGGCAAGAACAATATTAGATAAGCTCAATTTGATCGGAACAGATTCTGGCGGTATGTATATGTTTGACCGCGATATGGAGAACTCTTTAATTCAGGTCAATAATGCGAACGACTCTGAGGAGCAATAGTCTTTAAGCGAGTGAAAAGACTTGTATTTCTCATCACCTTTCTTCCCTGTTTTGTTGGGGCGCAATCTGTTTATCGATTCAATAATTACACAATAAATAATGGGCTTTCTCAAAGTTCTGTAAATACAATTTTACAAGATGATAATAGTGCCCTGTGGATAGGGACGCAAGATGGGTTAAACAGATTCGATGGCGATAAATTTGAAATCTTTAATTCAGATGAGGAAGAAGGAATTAACAATCCTTTTATCACGAGCTCCGCCAAAACAGAGGATGGTACTTTATGGTTCGGAACCCATAACGGACTCACGGAATACACGCCAAGTACAGAGAAATTCAAAACATATACACCCAATAATAAAAAAAACTTAGACATTTCATCTATCTCGATTGGTGAAGGAGACGATCTTTGGATTGCCACCTTAAATCAAGGAGTATATAGGTTTGATAGGAATAAAAAGTATTTTGAACTACTTAATTGGGGTAACAGCGCTCCTGAAATTAGCTCTGCAACCTATTTTGATAATAGTTTAATCATTAACAAAGGTTCCGATGAACTATTCATTTATGATTTTTCCTCTAATACCTCAAAGAAGATAAGAACTGATGTTTTAGGTTTTGATGACTTCGCAATTTTGAATATAACTATTGCCTCGGACAGTAATATCTACGTAGGTTCAAATTTCGGTGTATTCCAGCTAGACATGAAGTCTAATTGTCTGCTTCGGGAATTTCAAAATTATCCTGAGCTACGAAATGTTCAGGTTAAAAGCATATGCCTGTCTCAAGGACAATGGTTTTTTGCCTCAATGGGAAATGGTCTTTACACCATTGATGAAGGTGGCGAGCTGATTAATAGTACGCAGGATAAGTTTCAAAAGAGTGCTCTCATGTACGATGACTTAAGTGTTCTTTTTGAGGATAAAAACAAAAAATTGTGGATTGGTAGTGAACGAGGGATTTCCAGTTTTGACCCTAAATATTCTGGTTTTATAGGCGTGGGACCGGGAGCAAATCTTAAAAAGAGTTTGCCCTCATCAAATGTTTGGACCTTCACAGAGGATAAAAGCGGAAATTATTTGTTTGTAGGTACGGACCTGGGAATATCGAGGCTCAATAGAAAAACAGGTCTTTTTACACATTTCAACAGGAGGTATCAAAATGCTGAATCTGGTCCTAAAGAGGCGAAGTTTAATGTTATGTCCTCTTATTCAATTGATTCAAATATCGTTTTGGTTGGTTTTGAAGATGGCCTTTTTAAATTAGAAATTAATAGTGACCAAACGTTCTACTATACCCGTTTAAATTATGTTAATCCAATCATTTTATCTAAATACAATCGGCTTTACGGGATAGAGAGTATTGATGCAGAGAATTATTTGTTAGCGACAAAAGGAGCAGTCTTTTTATACAATATTGAAACGGGTAATTCCCAGCGTTTTGAGCACAATATAAACCGGCCTAAAGAATCTCTTTCACCTGGAACATGCAGAGTAATTTACAAAGACCGAAAAAGTCGCATATGG
Organism: Cryomorphaceae bacterium; assembly: GCA_002683585.1. The sequence continues at coordinate 5,422 of NYTQ01000044.1, read as the reverse complement.
TTTGCAACCAGCTCAGGAGGTATTAATATCCTTGTCAAGAATGATCAGGGCAATTATATGATTAAGCCCCATCCAATAAACGATAATATTCGAAAAATAACTAAAGATTATGCGACAACGTTGTGTGACGACAATAAGGGTAATTTATATCTTGGAACCTATGGATCAGGAATGCTTTACGTAGATTTTTCTTCTGGCGAGATTAAGAAAATTGATAAAAAAGCTGGCTTGCCAAATAATATTATTTACGGTATCCTGAATGATGAGAAGAGAATATGGATGAGTACAAACAAGGGTATAGCATCTTACAATCCATTAAATGCTGATGTTAATTCATATTTAGAGGTAAATGGCTTAGTGAGTAATGAGTTTAATTCCAATGCCTTTTTCAACTCTTCTAATGGTGAATTGTTTTTTGGATCGATATATGGCTACAATGTTTTTAGTCCAGATGAATTAAATGTTGAGAATGCTGAGCAAGAAGTAATTATTACCAAATTTAAATTGAATAAAGAATGGTTAAAGCCTGGTCAAGAGGGATCGCCTTTAAAACAACCCATTGCAAAAACATCTTTTATTGAGCTACCATATACGGACCGAAGCTTTACTATTCGATTCCAAACTAGTGATTTATCCAATCCTGAATTGACTCATTTTAAGTACGAGCTTATTGGGTCTGGATCGAATGAAAGTTTCATTGAAAAAAATCGTGAAATCACTTTTAATTCATTATCCCCTGGAGACTATCAGCTAAAGATTTATGCTAAACTTGGTGAGGGGTCGTGGAGTAAAAAACCTAAAGTTCTTGAAATATCTGTTTTACCTCCTTATTGGGGTACATGGTGGTTCTGGACCATCGCCGCATTGATTATTTCAGTATTGGCATTTTTATTTTTTAAGCGAAGAATTGAATCCGAACGCAGGGAACAAGTGAAACTGGAGCTAAAGGTTTCTGAAAGAACCCGAGAGATTAGCAATCAAAAATCAAGAATTGAAGAACAAAGTAAGCTTCTTGAAGCGGAAAAAAACAATGTATTACGTCAACAAGAGCTTTTACAAATTGAAAAAGACAATGCTGAACGCTGGTTGGCAAATGCCCTCCCCGAGGAGGTCGTAAGAGAGCTTAAGGTAAATGGAAAAGTAGAAGCAAATGCCTTTGACAAGGTAACTGTTATGTTTACTGATGTAGTTGGTTTTACCAATATTTCAAGAAGAATGAGGCCGAGTAGGCTTGTCAAACGGTTGGATGTTTTATTTAGAAGATTTGATGAGCTTATTCAGAATAATGATCTTGAGAAAATAAAAACAATAGGGGATGCCTACATGTGTGCAGGTGGTATACCTATAGACAATTCAATTAATCCAATGAATGCCTGTATTGCTGCATTGCAGATACAGGATTATATGTCCAAACTGAAGTTTGATGCAATAGCCAATCACAGCGATTATTGGGAAATACGTCTTGGCATACATACAGGACCAGTTGTAGCCGGTATAATCGGGGATTTAAAGCTGGCGTACGATGTTTGGGGTCCAACGGTGAATCAGGCACAGCAAATGGAAAAATTTGGTGCTCCTGGAGAGGTGACGATTTCCGGAACGACCTTTACGCTGATAGAACCCTATTTTGAGTGCAAATCGAAAGGAAAAGTAAAAATAAAAGGAGGTATCGAGGTTGACACCTATGCTGTGCTTAAAATCAAGCCCGAGCTATCTGAAAAAGGTGAAGGACTGTTCCCGAACGATAAGTTTAGTGAAATCGTACAGCTTCATCATTTTAGCTCGATCAAATATTATAAAACGGAGCATTTTGTTTTAGATTATTTGAAGGCTGGATTGTCAGATAAATTACTTTATCATTCCGTGCACCATTCTATAGATGTTGTCCAGGCTGTTGAGCGTATTGCGCTTTCCGAAGGAGTTACGGATGAAGGGCTTTTTTTATTAAAAACGGCAGCAATCTTGCACGATGCAGGTTTTGTTAAGCAGTATGAAAACAACGAAAGCATAGGTGCTACNATNGNNTNAGAGTNGCTGCCAAAGTATGGCTATACAGAACGGCATATTAAAACAATAGTAGAGCTTATTCATGTGACTGAAATTCCGCATAAGCCCATCAATAAGCTACAGGAGATTATTTGTGATGCCGATCTCGATTATCTCGGACGCGATGATTTTGAAGAGATCTCTAACCGATTGAGATTAGAACTGAGAGGTATGGGNAAAATAGATAGCGACCGTGCTTGGGATAAGATTCAGGTAGACTTTTTGAAAAAGCANAAATTCTTTACAAAAACATCCATCTCGGCAAGAAGGAAGAAGAAGAAAGAAAANCTAAAGGTTGTAATGAAGCGTTTGGATAAGAACGAATATGANGATTAAANACCTTCTTCACAAAGTTCAATCAGCATACCGTTTGTAGACTTTGGATGTAGAAAAGCTATTTTTTTATTGTCAGCACCTNCTTTAGGCGTCTGGTGTATCAATGTAAANCCTTCNTCAGTTAAACGGGCTATTTCAAATTCAATATCTTCAACATCCAGCGCAAGGTGATGAAAACCTTCTCGATTTTTTTTCAAGAACTTAGCGATTGAAGAGCTTGNATCCGTTGCTTCTAGTAACTCTATTTTTGATTCTCCTAGCTCAATAAAAACAGTTTTAACCGCTTCTGATTCAACAATTTCGGTTTTATACATTTTCTTGCCAAGAAGCTTTTCAAAAACAGGAAGAGATGCGTCGATAGATGCTACTGCAATGCCAAGGTGTTCAATTTTTTTTATCATTCGCTGGCTTTTAAGAACTTTTCATTTTTATTATCGTAATTCATGTAGTAGATCCCATTTACAATATTTCTACAATCTACATGGTCCGCGAATCCCACTTTNAGTAGGTTNCCAAAGGCATCAAAAACTTCATATCGGGTTTTCTTTTTCTTACCTCCAGAGTAGAAGAATATATCATCTCTTACACTTGTTGGAGTCATTGAAAACTCCCTAATACTTGANGCTTGAGTGACCTCCTTAGAAATACGTTTTTCTCCTGAATTGTCGGTTTGTGTTACCCTGAATTTATTGATTCCTGAATGCAGGGGAACNTTAAAAGAGTATTTNTTTNTCGTTTCTCCTCCCTTTCCTCTAACCTGGCCAACACTGACCCAATGGTTCCATTTAAATTGTTCAATATCATAATCTAAAATACCAGTTTCATTTGTAGTTGACCATTCGAGAAATGTATTATCGCGCATGCTAATATTAGCGAGGATGAAGGTGCTCTCAGGCAAAAGGATTTCAGGATTAAGAAATCGAGGCGTGCAGCCCTCAAAGTGTTCGATAACCACAAAAACATCCGCGCCTACCTCGAGATTAAATAGACTGAAGTCAACTTCGAAGTTTGGAGATTGAATAGACGCCGGAAGAACATCTCCATTTACAGTTACTTTAATAATACAATAACCAAAGCCATCCACCTGCTTCGGATTTTTAATAAAAAGTTTGTCACCTTGATATTGACCCTCAGTAGAAAGCAATTTGTATTGACTAAAAAGCAAAAATGGGATACTAAAAAAAAGAATTAAGCCAAGTTTCATAGAATGAAGGTACTTCAAAACAATATTAACGCCAATAAATCAAAAAAACAAGGTAAGGACAAATGGACATTAAAATGTATTTTTGTAANATGAGCTTTGATGTATTAAAATCANTACATATCATTTTTGTTGTTTGTTGGTTTGCCGGTTTGTTTTATATGGTCAGACTGTTCATCTATCATAGGGAAGCTCAGCTTGGAGAAAAGGCGAAAAGAGATATTCTTTGTGAACAATTCGAAGTCATGGAAAAAAAGCTCTGGTGGATCATCACCACACCNTCCATGGTTTTAACAACTATTTTTGGAACTTGGATGATTGTTTTGAATTATGAATACTATCTTTCTCAACCTTGGATGCACCTNAAACTTGGTTTTGTTTTCTTGTTAATTATCTACCATTTTTTTACGCAGAAAATCATGTTCAACATTCAANATGAAAAACTGGCTTGGTCNAGCACGAAGCTTCGGCTTTGGAATGAGTTAGCAACGTTGTTTTTGGTAGCAATTGTATTCTTAGTAGTCTTAAAAAGTACGTTGAATTGGGTGTATGGAACTCTAGGTTTTTTCGCAGTTGGCATAGGCCTCATGATTGCTGTTCGAATTTATAAGAGATTTAGGTCTTAATTTCACCCCTAAATCTTCATTCATTTGTATTGTTTCTTTTAAAAGTTTAGTTACCTTTGCCCAAAATTTTTGAAAAGACATTTTTAACGTGAAAAAAGCACTAACCNATATCTTAATTGCACTNGTTTTTTCAATGACTTCTTTTGCCNCNTNGGCGAATGAGCATGGAAAAGAAAGTCATGATGAAAAAGAATTTGATGTAAGCGANATGATTATGCATCACGTNAANGANGCNCATGAATGGCANCTTTGGGGNCCAGAGCATGGCGGTACAGCNATNTANNTNCCNGTNATNNTNAAAACAGANGANGGNATTNANACNTTNTCATCNTCNCANCTNTANCATGGTGAGTTANNTCANGANGGAGANAATCATTANTACAANGGNGTNGGNCCNGCTGAAGGNTTTGGNATGTNCCATGAGAAAATATACGNATTAGANGAGCATGGAGNNNTNNATTTTGAAGANGGTCANNTNCATGGCAANNTNAAGCCANTNGATTTTTCAATAACGAAAAATGTCACCTCGCTATTTATTGGTTCATTCTTAGTTTTGATAATTATGCTTTCNTGTGCACGGTTTTANAAAACAAACGGAGCTGTTGCGCCAAAAGGAATTGCCAAGTTTTTAGAACCGATAATTTTGTTTGTTCAAGATGATATTGCGAAAGCAAATATCAACGAAAAAAAGTACAAAAAGTTCGTTCCATTTTTGTTGACCATATTTTTCTTTATNTGGATCAACAATTTACTTGGAATGATACCAATTTTCCCAGGAAGTGCGAATCTTACTGGAAATATTTCAGTTACTTTTTTCTTGGCCGCGTTAACGCTGGTCATCATTTTAGTAAACGGTAACAAAAACTATTGGGGGCACATATTTGCTCCTCCTGGAGTTCCTAAACTTTTGTTACCTATCATGATTCCTATTGAAATCGTTGGGATTTTCACCAAACCTTTTGCTTTAATGATCCGTTTGTTTGCCAATATTACGGCAGGACATATTATCATTCTTGCATTGATTTCCATCATTTTTATAAACAAGAGTGTGGCATGGGGTGCTTTATCAGTTCCTATGGCTTTGTTTATATCGATATTGGAGCTTTTAGTAGCCGCTCTTCAAGCGTATTTATTTGCGATGTTATCGGCTTTATTTATCGGTGCTGCTGTTGAAGAGGCACACCATTAATTAGTAATTTTTAAATTCTATATA
>NYTQ01000043.1 GCA_002683585.1 Cryomorphaceae bacterium | reverse complement strand
TCAAATCCTGTTATAAATTTCTCTACAATTACCCGTCTTGAATACTCTTTTGCATGCTTTAGGCCTTTAACCGCATCTTCCCAATTTGTAACATTAATGGATGCACCTTTACCATGGTTTCCATCTAATGGTTTGAGAACAATAGGATAACCAATTTCATCTATGGTTTCTTGTAAATCTTCCTCGTCGTAACATATGTCACCTTTTGCCACAGGAATTGATGCATCATCTAGCATCTTTTTAGTTTGCTCCTTGTTACATGCGATATCAACGGCTATATTGCTTGTTTTGCAGGTAATCGTTGCCTGAAAACGCATCTGGTTCACACCTGCTCCAAGCTGAATTAAAGAGTTTCTTCCCAGTCTCAGAAAAGGGATACCTCGAGATACAGCCTCTTCAACAATACTTCCTGTACTAGGTCCAAGACGAACATCTTCACGAATTTCTTTCATGTTTTGGATATCCTCACTCAAGTCATAATCTTCTCCTGAAATTAAGGCTTCAGCAATTCTTACAGCCGCTTTTGCAGCGTAAACACCAACTTTTTCCTCTAAATAATTAAAGACTACATTATAAACACCAGGTGTTTTGGTCTCTCTTGTTCTACCAAACCCTACGTCCATTCCAGCAAGAGTTTGTATTTCCAGTGCAATGTGTTCAATCACATGACCCATCCATGTACCTCGATCCACTCTTTGAAAAAACCCTCCATAACACCCCTCAGAGCAACGATGTTCAATTAGTGAAGGTAATAAGGATTCAATTCTTTCTCTAAAACCTTCAATTTTATCTGTAGGTCGTTCTTCGAGTTCCTCTAAATCCAGTCTCATCTGAATTAATTTGGTTCTTCTAATGCTCCAAAGATTAGGGCCTCTAAGTGCTTGAATTTTAAGTATTTTCATAGTTAAAACGATATTAAATTAAACGTATCTCTTCCAAAATTTTCGGCAAAGGTACAACATGTATCGGATTCTAAAACAAATCTTTAACTTTTCTCTAAACTAAAGTGAAATTGACTTCCAATTCCGGGCGTGCTTTTTACAGATATCTTTTGATTGTGTGACTCAATAATATGTTTTACTATTGCCAGTCCAAGCCCGGAACCACCTTTATGTCTAGTGCGGCTTTTTTCTACACGATAAAACCGCTCGAAAAGTCTTGAGAGCTCAGATTGCTCAATTCCAATACCGTTATCTGAAACTGCTATTGTTGTCAAATCATCAATGGTGAATATTGTTATCGTCGTTGAACCATCGTTATTCCCATATGCGATCGAATTCCGGACGAGATTTGTTAAAACTTGACCAATTTTTTCACGGTCAGCCACCACAAATGTTGGTTCACCCGGATCTTCTAGTAAAAAGGTAATATTTTTTTCTTGCGCCATCAGCTCCAAGGACTCAAAGGTTTCTTTGGCTAGTGTCACGATATCAAATGACTCCATTTTTAATTGGAATTTTTCATCTTCCATTTTTGTAATGTTGTCGAGATCATCTAATATACCAACAATTCTATCCGTGGATACAGATGCCCTTTCTAGAAATTTTTGGTTTATCTTATCATCTTCAAGCCCGCCTTCTAAAAGCGTGAGAATATATCCTTGAATGGAGAAAATAGGTGTTTTGAGTTCATGGGCTAAATTCCCAAGAAATTCCCGTCTGAAAGCTTCTTGCTCTTTTAGCTTTAAAATTTCTTTGGTTTGAAATTTTCGCCATTGCTCAATCCTTTCTTCAGCATTTTCAATCATTTCATCTAATGATTCTTCTAGATAAGGAAGATTAACATTCTCTTGTTTGGTTTGAACAGATCGATACAAAATTGCGAGTCTATGCTGAATAAATTTCTTCAAAAAGAAATTAAATATGATAAATACGAACACAGCGCCCAAAAAGGGTATAATAAAGAAAAGGTAGGACTCTACTTCGGAAATAAAGAAGTGTACAAATAATGTGCACATAAAGCCAAATAATAGCGTTGATAGGCTTCCNTANAGAATTAATANACTTGGCTTTGGGTATTTCACTTTTNTGNGAATGTATATCTGACTCTTNTGATACTGCAAATATANGCATNTTAAAACTTTTGGTTTTTAACCGTTAAATTANTTTCAGAGTTCAAACAAAGACATTGTTCTTNGCNNATATGAGTNGTCTTATGNACAAAAAAAAGGGGCCGANGCCCCTTTNAATTTTCCTTATTAAATTATTTCTATTCAAAAACAATTTTCATCTCAACACGTCTGTTTTTCTGACGTCCTTCAGCGGTTTTGTTATCCGCTATAGGTGCTGTCTCTCCAAAGAACTTGATGACGAGCTGTGCTTCTGAAACTCCTTTCGAGATTAAGAATCTTTTTACAGACTCAGCTCTCTTTTTCGAAAGAACCATATTCTTATCAGCGTTACCTACATCATCTGTGTGTCCTGAAATCTCTAGAACCCAAGTAGGTCTTTCTGTAAGGACCTCGGAAAGTTCTTCCAATGAAGGTTTTGACTCTGAAAGGATAATGTCTTTACCTGTTCTAAACTCAAGGTTATCAAATGCTGTTTTCAGTACTTCAACAACTTTTTGTTCAAGAACTGGACAGCCTTTATTTTCGACTGGACCTGGTGTGTTCGGACACTCATCGTCTTTGTCAAGCGTTCCGTCTTCATCCGTGTCTGTGTATGGACATCCTTTGTTGTCTTTTGGACCAGGGATTGTCGGACAGTCATCATCTTTATCTAACAGACCGTCTTTATCTGTATCCGGCCANGGACAACCATTGTTTTCTTTTGGACCAGGNGTTTCGATACAATCATCAATTCCATCAATGATTCCATCNTTGTCTGTNTCTGGACATCCTTGGAATTCTTTTTCGCCATAGACGAGCGGACAAGCATCGTCTTGATCGCTAATTCCATCTCCATCCGTATCAGGACAGCCATTGAATTCAACCACTCCCGAATCTAATGGGCAGTCATCATCCTTGTCCATGATGCCATCTTTATCCGTATCAGGACATCCTTTGAATGCCACCAATCCTGAATCTAACGGGCAATCGTCCTCTTTATCCATGATGCCATCATTATCNGTATCCGGGCAACCATTAAATTCTGGTATTCCAGGTGTATCAGGACAATCATCTGCTTTATCTGGAATCGAATCTCCGTCGCGATCTGGACATCCTTTAAATTCAACAAGTCCTGAATCAGCTGGACAGTCATCTTTCATATCTATGATACCATCGTTATCNGTATCAGGGCANCCTTTGAAGGTCCAAGGTCCTGGTTCGGTAATACAATCATCCACCTTGTCTGAAACTTTGTCTCCGTCAATGTCGCTAGGCGCACTGTAAAGAATTGGAATATGTACTCCTGCAAAAAATTCGGCACCTCTTACTTGGCCCGCTGCAAATAGTGTTCTAAAATCTGTAACACCTAGGGTTAGCGGCCCTAGTCGCGTTGCTAAACCAGCTTTGAATCCACTGTAGCTGTTTATTGATATTGGTAAATGAACACCTAGCCAGGCAAAGTCGAAACTTGGTGTGATTGAGAATTGGCTTGGTACCTTGACCTTTGCATCTCTGTTTTTGGACACAATGTTGAAAATACCTGTTGCATTTACGTAGAAAGATTTCCAGATATGATAATCCACCTGAAAGCTAAAGGCAGAAGGTGTCCGCATAAAGAATGTGGATGCAGTGTCTCTTTCTCCTGCCGTCCATTCTGAGTTACCTGCTGCACTGGACTCAACAATTAAGGAATCTATAATACCGTCAAGACCATCAAGACCATCAGCTGAATCAAANGTATTTAAATCAAATAGGTTTGAAGTTTGAACAGAAAAGTCTCTACTTAGACCTCCCTTCTTGAAGCTCATTCCGCCAAGATCAGTCAGCGATAAACCAACCCTTAATTTATATTTGTTCTGGTCACGCGCCCATAAATTGGTTTCACCATCCATATCGTATTTATAGTCCTTATAGTCTGGTCTCCACTCATATACCACACCTAGGTCTAACCCAAATCCATTTGCCGATGCTTTTGGAGCACCAAAAAGACCATCGGTATCAAGGTTTTCATTTGCTGCATCCTCAATGCTTTCGGAGTAACCATAACCAAAGTCTCCACTTAAAAACTGGGTCGTATCATCATTATATAAGTTGTATTCGAAATTGTTACTAAACATATATGCAGCTGCATATCCTGCCAGATATTTTAAGTTCACTCCTCCTTTAAGGAAATGTTCTCCTTCTTCTTTTATGATTTGCGAATAGTTGAAGCCATATTCAGCCCAAGTCATGTGGTTNACATTAATNAGCTCTTCATTTAACTCTGTATCCCAAAAACTTTGGTCCTCAAGTTCTTCCTCAGCGAGATATGCAAGTGTAGGGTCGATATTGTCAACATTGGTTATTGATCTCACCTTAACACCAAGTCCAATAGCCACTTTTGGTGTAACGTGGACCATAAAGTTGAGAAGGTCAAGCTGGAAATTTGTATTGAAACCGAGGACACCAGAAGAATTCTGATCATAGAGCTTTGGTAAAAAGCTATATCCACCAAAATAATCACCTTCTAATGTAGAATCAGCATCTACGGACCAGGCGTCTATGGCATCCTGATCTTCGAAAGAACCTTTCCACCATTTGGGTAATATGGATGCATCAAATGCACCAAAATTTTGGTAAGCACTGAAATTAGTGCTAAACAAATTAAGGTCAAATTTAAAACGTCCGTCCACGAAGCTCGCGGGTTGAATATCCATTCCCATAGCTCCTGCATAATTACTTGAGGAGACACCTAAGTAATTTTGAGAATAACTAGAAAAGCTAACTAGGAAAAGTAGAATAAAGCTGATTTTTTTCATGTTTAAAATTTAGTGTATTGTATTAAGATTTCACCGAGAAAAGTTGTAATGGATATACCTCGATGGTCATAGGTTGTTAGTTGGAGGTTTTTCTCGCCCCGCCTTCTTTCTTTAGTTTCAGTTAAATTTTTAGAATCTAAAAGTACAATTTTGTTTTCAATACCGTCTAATACACCAATTTCAATTGGTCTTTTTTCTGAGGAATAGATCGATATGAGATCTATAGAGGCGCAACTTAAGGTCTTTTGTCCTATAAATTGTCCACGGGAATTTACAGCGATGAGCTCATTTTCTTTTGCAAAAAGGAGCTCTGTATTTGTGCCGTTAAAAAATGCATTTTTGTAGGTAAAACCTTCAGGCATACTTATGGCGGAGCGCTCCCCAAATACATCTATGGTATGGTCTCGTTTTTCCGAGAGGATCACTGAATATTCTTTAAACTTAAGTAGCTCATAATTGTCTTCTAGCTGAACCTTTCGCTTCGTTCTTTTTTGTTCTAGATCAATAACAAAGAGTGTTTTTTCACAAAGTACAGCAGCATGTTTTCGATCATTTTCTTTAAACAGTACCATGTCAATTATAGGAGAACTAAAATTATAGACAGATATGTTACGACCGTCATTGTCGGTTACATTCATTCTGTTGACATTGGGAATAAGAAATGCAATTTTGTTTTTTAACCTGAACCGAATAGGATGCACTGCTCCTGAGGTTGGAAATCGATTAAGAATCCGACCTGCTTTGTCTACGATTAAAGCTTCATCTTTAAATAAGATTGAAATATCTTGGTTTTGTTCTGTCGACATTTCCATTAATTTGGGTTCTTTAACAACCTTTCTATTAAAAGTTTTTTCCCACATTCTTATGCCATTTTCATACCTTATCCATTTGTTGGATTCTGTAATTAAAAAGGTATTTCCTCTTCCTGCGTAGGCATAAAAAGAGCTGATTTTTTCACTTGGATTCATTGAGAAATAACCTTTTAAATCTCCATTATTTTCCGATTCTTTATGCTTTTCGCTTTCATATTCTGCAGTAACCCATTGATCGCCAGCTGCGCTGATTGTCAAATGCGTCGCATTTTTGCCATATGCTCTATGAAGAACGGCTTTAGGTAAACCTCCATAAAGCTGGCGCATTTTTAATTTGTTCATCCCTAAGGAATTTCCCAATGAGGCTTCGGTATTAAACTGGTCAAATAGCAATTTACTTTTTGATAAAATCGCAAAACCTTGAAGATCAATAATGTAAATGCCGTCATTACCAGAAACAGACATAAAACTAGATAGTTTAACGTTTTTCATGAATCGGAAGCTCTCCTCAGAATTTGTATTGTCAATCCCTTCACTCATATTTTCAATAACGCTTTGACCTTCTTTCATATCAAGCACTACGATCGAATGATTCCCCTTCGAAAGTAAAAGAACACCGCTATTAATCCATGAATAAAATGGGCTTTCTTTGAAAAAAGGGTCTATTGCGCCTAGGTACGATTTTTCATAAAATTGATAGGAATCAAATTCGGAGTAGATGAACTTAGAAAATATACGCTCATCTTCAATATTATTTGCCTGGTCAACTTTTTTAGGGGAGTTTCTATAAGAGATAAGCGCATCCTGTTTTCTATAATAATTGGTTGTCTTTAGGCTTGAATCACTAAAAATGATTTCGCTATGGGTGGCTTTTTTGTCAATTTCAAATTCATATTCGCCATTTTTAGGCTCAAGTTTAGCCTCGTGAAGAACCAGGATATGCCTCGAGTAATCGCCCTGATATGCTCCAAACTGAATTTTTCGATTTCCTAAAAATTTAACCTGGTGTTTCCCATTTCGAAAAAGTTCTTTCAAGCTGCTCTGCGTCCATTCATGGTTCGCCTCAAAAACAACAACACCTCTTTTTTTACTGAAATAAACGGTGCAATTTTCTGGAATACTTGGCCTTAGGCTATTGACTAGGTCCAAATTAAGCCCTATCGATTCGATTTTTTCATTATCAAGGGATAAGCTAGTCGGGAAAGTAATCACATAAATAGATGAGTCTGCAATTGAAAAATAGCCTGCAACTTTCGGCGCGTCATTGTTTGCACTAAGTGATTTGACTATGGAAAATGTCGCATAGAGACAAAGCATTACAATAGCAAAAAGGAGACCTTTCTTGAGCATTCTTCAAAGTTACATTCTAACACGCAAGTAATGATAAGCCCTATGAAAATGAAATTAACACTACATTGTTTACTTAAATAAGCTTAGCTGAGAATCACCACCGAGAAGGTTGAAAGACATTCTGTGCTCTTCTGTTGGGCCATATTTTGCCAATGCGCTTCTATGCTTTTTTGTGGGATAGCCTTTATTTCGATCCCAGTCATATTGAGGATGGGTTTCATGAAGCGCAAACATGATTTCATCTCTCGTTGTTTTTGCCAAAATAGATGCTGCTGCTATGGATTGATAAATACCATCTCCTTTCACTACGCATGTATGTGAGATTTTCTTGAAAGGATTAAATCTATTTCCATCAATTAATATATGTTCAGGTGAAGTTTTGCTAAGTGCCTCAATTGCGCGGTGCATAGCAAGAAAACTGGCATTTAAAATATTGATTTCGTCAATTTCAATGTTCGAAACAATTCCTATACCATGATCTAAGGCGTTTTTCAGAATCTCCTCTCTCATAATGAGTCGAGATTTTTCGGTTAGCTTTTTTGAATCATCCAACCCCCTTATTGCTTTGTTCGGATCGAGAACAACTGCGCCAGCAACTACCGGCCCAGAAAGACAACCTCTACCCGCCTCATCGCAACCCACTTCTATAAGGTTTTTGTTGCAATATGGAAGTAAACTTTTCATGCTTTAAAATTCGTAAAAATATCGTAGATTAGCAGAAATTATCTACTATGAAATCTATCTTATTTTCAATCGCCCTCATATCAGTTTGCTTTTCTTCATTTTCACAAGAGGCATCTGTTGAGAATAAAGAAATGTTTGAGCAGTCTGTTGTTGACGGAGTCATTTCGATAATACTTCCGAATAGTGTTACTGCCGAAGACGTAACTAAATATTCTAGATATTATACACCCTATTTCACTACCGCTTTTGATGCTCAGTCTCACAAAGTAACTTTCACAATGGTAAATAATGACGTAAAGTCAAGAAGAGTTATCATGAGGTTTTTAGGTGCGTCTAAAATACAAACAGTGAAAGTTGAAGATAAGTCATATCTAGTTCACGAATTGTACGAGGCTTTTCTTAACTAAAAGTTCGAAGTCCTTCAGGGGAGATTAAATATCCCAAAGCAATATCTTTTTCGCCAATATCATCAATCTGATAAGGGTCGTTATTGTGGCATATACCAATATGAATGCAGGATGATCTCGTTTTGCTGAGGAAGCGGTCATAAAATCCTTTACCGTAGCCTAGTCGATGCCCTTCTATGGTAAAAGCAAGTAACGGAACGAGTACAATATCAATATCTTGAAGCTTTAGCGCTTTCCCATTTATTGGTTCGGGAATTCCAAAATTGTTTTCTTGAACAATAAGCTTTTCATCCCAAAGTATTGGTTTGAGGTCAAATGTTTCAAAGTCTGAACGGTTAATGCATACTTGACCTCCTAATCCTTCAATTTTAACTTTCAGCGGATTTAAATCAATTTCATTGTGTTTTTGAATGGGTAGGAATAAATTGACAAGCTTATCTTTCCATTCAAATTCTCCAAGTAAATGTTGCATGATTGCATCTGAAAAGAGAAGGAGCTCTTCCTTTGAGATTTTTTTTCGATTTGATTTAATGAGTTTTCTGAGCTCAGCTTTTTTCATCTTGAAAACAAATATCCACAAACTTTAGACGATTAACCAACCTTTTTTATAAATTGTACGTTAGTAGCAATAACGACTCTTTTCTATGACCACATTAATAAAAAGTTTACCTTTTTTAGTTTTTTCTTTGCTAGCATCTATTCTTTTAGGTCAAGATGAATTTGATTTTGAAAGCGATTTTGAATTTGACTCAGGTCCACCAATCACCTTTAATTCAACAAGAGTGATCTCCGGACACTCCGTTGAAGTTTTGCCTGAGAAAACTTTTGAAATGCGCATTGAGCATCGATTTGGTGATATTGCTGGATTAAATGGCGGTGTTCAAACCATGTTTGGCTTTGATAATGTAACTGATATGAGAATAGCCCTCGAGTATGGTGTTACGAAAAACCTAATGCTTGGATTCGGAAGATGTAAGGGAACAGGTGTTCCTTACCGTTCGCTTCTCGATGGATTCGTCAAATATCGTTTTTTAGAGCAAGTGAAAGACTCTATGCCTGTATCACTTGCTTTAATAGGAGGAGCCTCTTTTACTTATCAAAAAGCATCCTCTGATATTAGCAATGTCAATCATTTCCCGGAGGCCATACATCGATTTGCCTACTATACTCAGCTTAATCTGGCGAGACGATTTGGTAAGTTATTGAGTGTTTCCATAATGCCAACTTTGGTGCACCGAAATTATGTCGCTGATATGGATTTAAATACACTTTTAACGCTCGGTGGAGCGATGCGTTTTCGTCTTTCCAAGAAGTTCTTTTTTCTAACTGAATACTATCATTGTTTCAACGGGAGTGAGTATCGACAACAAGGGTATCAAAATAGCTTGGGTATTGCTTTAGAGTGGTCCACTTTTGGGCATAACTTCATTATTAATTTCACAAATTCGAAAGGACTCGGAGAGACTCAGTTTATACCATATACTCGGGCGAATTGGTTGGATGGACAATTTAGAATGGGTTTTTGCGTAAGTCGTCAATTTTAAATATTTAGTAACATGAAGCAGTTCATTCTTTATGGTTTATTTCTTTCTTTTATGTGTTCATGCGCAAAGGATAAAGTACCCACGGAATTTACAGGTTGTGGTGATATCGTTTCATTTAGCCAAGATATACAGCCTCTTGTGGAAATAAATTGTGTGGGTTGCCATAACGAGGTTGCCCCAGCCAATGATGTCATTCTAACGAACCATACGCGTATTTCAAATGAAGCGAATAGAATGCTTAATAGTATGCAAGCTTCGGGAATTGATTTAATGCCTTTCGGAGGTCCACCTCTAAATGACTCGTTAATTCAACTTTTTCAATGCTGGATTTTACAAGGTAGGCTTGATAATTGATTATCTGCTGCTGATTTAATTCTTTTGTAAAAATCAAATCATTAAAAAAGGCCCATGATCGGGCCTTAATTTAAAGTCATTGTTAAGATAAAAAGAACTTTTCTATTTATTGAATTGAAATTTTCTTTGAAACAAAACTATTCCCTGCGAAAAGATTTACAATATAAATACCTGCATTAGGCACTTCCTTTAGAGTGATATTTCGAACATTTTTGCCTTCCTCAATATTCAGATTCTGATTAAAAATTTCTTTTCCATCCAATCCAGTTATCTGAATTTGGGCATGATTAGAATTTTTTCTAGCATCAAATTGAACATAAATCGTATTGGAATATCCAGATTGAAACACATGGAAGGTTCTATTTAGTTGTTCCTGTACAGTTTCATTAACATTGCTTGTTCCTTGCTCAACAATAATGGTTCCAATCATACCATTGGCGGCGTGTGAACCAACTGAGCAATCATATCCGTATGTTCCTGCGATTGTGAAGGTGTGTGTGTAAAGATCTGAGCCATTTGTTGGTGAGGAAATAAAGCTTTCCGGATTACCATAGCTTGATCCAGTTAGTGTATTAACGTCCGCGTTTACATTATGGAACCCGCCATCATTAATCCAATTTACATCATCTCCCACAGTGATTGTCAGAACCTCGGGGTCATAGTAAAAGTTTCCGGAGTTCACTGTATGCGTGATCTGCGAGAATGCACTGAATGCAATAAACAAGGCAAAAAGAGAGGTAAAAGTGTTTTTCATAGAATTCGTTTTAGGTTAAAAATCAGTCCTAAAGCTACGTTATTTTTTTTCGAATGTAGCAATATCAAATATGTTATTGTATTTGAGCTGAATTTTTTGTTTTTTTTTATTTTTTATTAATTTTTGTTTACGCCTTAAATCCTTTATTTTAATAGGGTTACAATGTTTTCTCAATATTATGCACATCTCAAATGTCTTTTTTTTTCATTTTTTTCTTGGTATAATAAAAAGAGTGTTTACCTTTGCACCCCGCAAGTAATTAAGCGTAGTTATTTGTCAGAGTCCTTTTTGTTTGTTTAGAGCGAGAGGATTTTTTACTGTTTAG
>NYTQ01000042.1 GCA_002683585.1 Cryomorphaceae bacterium | reverse complement strand
TTTTGTCGTGAAATTCAAAAGGTCCCACTTCGATCGTTTCCATTTGACGAATCGGAAAGTATAAAACAACTGCTTTCTTTACCCATTCATTGACTTTCCATTGATCTCCATCTGGCTCTGCAACGCGCAGTAATCCTTTATCAATCTGTTCAATCACGGCCTCAATTGCCTGAATAGTTTCTTTGTTTTTGAGTAGCTCACGGTTTTCCCAAGCTTTTTCAATGGTTTCTTTCATTGATATAGATTAAGTCTTTATTATTTTTTCTTCTTTGGGAACTTTGAATAGATAAAATAGTCCAATGACGAAGAAGATCGCAATAGAAATTACCGAGTAGCGGATGTCATCAAAGTAATACTCTGTAAATGCAAAAAAGGCTGTGCCTAAAACAATTCCAATCTTCTCGGAGACATCATAAAATGAAAAGTAGCTTGCATGATCTGTCGTTTCGGGAAGGTACTTAGAGTAGGTTGAGCGCGCAATAGATTGAATACCACCCATGACAAGACCTACGCCCGCCGCCATAATATAAAACTCTATCGGTTTTGTAATAATATATGCTCCAACACACAACACAATCCAAAAGAAGACCGAGAGTTTTAGGGTCGAAATATTTCCAATTTTTAGTGATATCTTAGACATCAATTTTGCACCAAATGCTGCTACTATTTGTATCAGTAGTATAGCAATTATCAATCCTGTAGTCCCTTCCCCTTCGGGCCATTCTATTGCTTTACTAGCGAAAATAGTTGCTAGTAACATCACGGTTTGAACACCTGAATTGAAAAAGAAAAATGCGTATAAATATTTTTTTAGGCGCGTAGTTTGCATGAACTCTTTATAGACAATTTTGAGCTCTCGAAAGCCCTTCCAAATATAATCTGCTTCGGGTTTCTTCTTATAGGGGTTGCTCGGTAAAACGCGATAGGTGCGCTGTGCAAAAACAACCCACCATAAACCAACAAGAATAAAGCTATATTTTGTTAAGTGTGCGCCAATACCCATNATCATNGCNANACAANNNANGAGCANNATAATNCTNCCNANATATCCCATTATAAANCCTCNTGCAGAGATNTCATCTTGNNNNTCAAGCGGCGCNATTTCTGGTAAAAANGCATTATAAAANACNAGACTACACCAAAANCCNATAGANGCGAGCATNACTGANAGCATACTAAGCTCCATGTNGNNNGNATCAAATAAAAATAANNTNCANCAGAANAAAGCTCCGAANTAACAAAAGAATTTNAGGAATGCTTTNTTATTTCCTGTGTAATCTGCAATTCCAGATAAAATAGGAGAGAGGAAGCTCACAAACATAAAGGATACAGAAATGACGAGTGAATATAAAACACTCGGTGATACATTGTATCCGAAAAAGTCTACTGTTACATCGTTGGCCTCAAATTGATCAGAAGATAATCCTACTTTTTCTGAATAAGCAGCAGTTGTTTGTGCTTCATAAAATATGGGAAAAATTGCAGACGAAATAACAAGGCTATATACGGAGTTGGCCCAATCATACATGACCCACCCTTTGATAACTTTCTTATCTCCTTTAATAATCACGACCTAAAAGTATAAAATTATTAAAGACTTTAAGGCATTATTCGAGCCCCTTTACGTAATCGTCAAGGTAGGCAAAGTCAGGCATAAGTTCACCCTTTAAATCTGTTTGGCTTGCCCGTTCAATGATTCGTTTCGGATCCTCACCAATAAGGGCTGGCAATACATGTTTGATGAGCTCATTGCCAAAATCTTCTGAAGCATCTTTTGGTAATTCACAAGGTAAATTGTCCACCGCCATTACAGCTATTGCCTTCTCATTCATGTAATCGACTTCAGAACCCGTAGAAGGGTCATAGCCATAAATTGGTGTTGCGACTTTAGATGGTCTTAAGGTTGAAGCTATGGGGTCTGCAATATCGCAGGATATATCCGCCACNACAGAAATTCTNTTNCTGTCTTTTGCGAGATCGTCTTGTGTCAATATTTTTGGTGATCGGCTGCTCCAATAGTGACATGGAATATACATGTCCGTTTCTGGGACATACTTTTGGAAGCCCCGGTCGTAAAGTTCTGGCTGCTTATAAAATTCATTACGAATAAATTCAGTTCCATCCTTCTTTTCAAAGTAGTGTTCAACTTCCAGATGTGTGAAGACAGGTCTGTTAAAAGTAGCANTTAAATATTCCTCAGGTTTAACCTCTTCGATAGGNAGTAAGNTCATGATTTCTCGAGCTCCATGGCCTACACGGCCAAATCCAGTGAGTACCATTTTAAAGTTATCAGGAAGCCTTACTTTTTTAAGCTCAGATTCTACCTCTTTGCGATCCTCNCANTCNTTCGCNGGTTTGAGTGANTAAAGATTATGCTTAAGGCCATANGTTCTAAATCCATTATAACAACCNACAATTCCAGCATAGCGACCGAAACCAATAAGTCTGANGTTTCGCTCATCTTTGATGACNTCNTAGTCAATTAATCGAATGTGCTTATTTAAGATTTCTTCTAATAAAACTCTATTGTAGGATTGCTTCTTAAATGTATGTGAGAAAAACATAAAGGTTTTGTCCGGGATTAGGTCCTCTAAATTCACTTCTTTCACTCCAATAATAACATCGCAATGTGATAGGTTGTCCACAAGTGGAAGCCCTAAGGATTCATATTGGGCATCTTTATACGTTCTTATGGGACTGCGTTGTATGAATACCTCCACTTCAGGATAGGTGTCTACAATATGCTTGCATTGTTTGGGCGTCAAAGCCACTCTGTAATCTGGTGGTACCTTGCCCTCCTTTATAATTCCTATTTTCATAACGCTATCCTTTTTGAAGGTAATTGTCAATAAATTCTCTGATACAGCCTTCGCCGCCTTTATGTTTTAAGACCACATGCGAAATACTTTTAATTTCATCAACGGCGTCTGCAGGACAGGCAGCCAAACCTATACTAGACATNAGCTCTTTATCATTAATATCGTCNCCAATCATTGCTACTTGATCGAGTGTCAGACCTTTTTCAGAAACCCATGATTGAAGTATTGACATTTTAGCCTCTCTCCCCACATAGCAATTTTCTATGCGCAACATTTGGGCTCTTTTTTGTACTATTTCTGAGGAAAATCCAGAGGAAATGATACCCAATTGAATATCAGTATTTTGAAGTTTTAAAATACCCATTCCATCTTTCGTATTGAATTTTTTAAGTTCATCACCTTTAGCAGTGAACAGCATTCCTCCGTCGGTCATTACACCATCAACGTCGAAAATAAGAAGCTTTATGTTTTTTAATTTCTTTTTTAAAGAAGCCTCGAGGAATATGGCTTTGAAAAGAAGTGTATGCATATCAATTTCGTACTCTTCACATATTGCCTCAAGATCAAATAAGCTCATTTCCATGACATGNTCAACCTCAAAATCCTTTAAAAAATCATTGAAGTCAAGCCCGAATTTGGAACAGATTCCTTTTATATTTTGCTCTAATGTCATTTTATCTTATTTTTCTTCCAAGACATTCAGCCAATGGCTGTAATTCATTATATAAATCTCTAAATGCTTGGTAATCTAATTGCTGCGATGCATCCGATTTTGCAAGGGTAGGAGTNGGATGTGTCTCAATNATGAGGCCTTCTACATTCATTGCCATACATGCTTTGGTCAACGCAGGAACACCATATGCATAACCCATAGCGTGTGAAGGGTCCAATATGATCGGTAGATTTGTGTGCTCTTGAAGCCATGCAACCCCGCACAGGTCTAGGGTGAATCTTGTTTTTGTCTCAAATGTGCGAATCCCTCTTTCGCAAAGAATCACATTTGAATTCCCTCCTGATAGAATGAATTCAGCGGCTTGAGTAAATTCTTGGAGTGTAGTTCCAAAACCTCTTTTGATCATTACGGGCTTTTGTGTCTTTGCACATGCGCGCAAAATTCCTTGGTCATACATTGCCTTTGCGCCGATCTGAATAATGTCTGTATGTTCAATGATTTCTGAAACGTGCGTTGCGTCTCTAACCTCAGAAATAATGAGGTGACCAAATTCTGCTCTCATTTTAGATAAAAGCTGAAGGCCTTCAAGTCCCATACCCTGAAATGAATAAGGGCTGGTCCTTGGTTTGTAACAACCGCCTCGTAAAACACTAAGATTCAATTCTTTTAAAAGATCAGAAGCTGAGCGGATTTGCTCTTCTGATTCAACGGAGCAAGGCCCGCCGATAAGTAATGTATTCTTTTCTTTTCCACCAATGGATAGACCTTCTTTTAGCTCAATTTTCCTTGTTGTTTTTATGAACTCTCTCGAAGATAGTTGCATATCTGTGGCAAAAACCCATTGGTTCTCTGCATAAGGGCTGAGTTCATTGTCTAATTCTTTGATTGAGGCACTTGTAATTAAGAAGTTCTTATCGGAATCAAAAATATGAAAAGCACGGTGCTTATTTGCCAAATTTTCAATGGTCTCTTTACTTATATTTTTCTTTAGTTCAATAATCATATTTCTCCTTTAATCAGGTGAACAAAATTAACAATTCCAATTGCATTTCCCTCTTGATTGGTCACGGGTAAATACATAATTGGAAAAGGGCAAGACTTAATTTTTTTTAATAGGTCGTTTACAGTTGCATTTCCTATAATTGAAATTGGCGTTTTATTGATCAAGTCTTCTGGCGTGATAGTCTCATGAGCATCAATTTTGGCAAGG
The DNA here is from genome assembly GCA_002683585.1 of Cryomorphaceae bacterium. The sequence goes on along the minus strand of NYTQ01000042.1, from coordinate 1,320 downwards.
AGTGCTTTGCGAATATCCGCACTTGAAACTAAGCCAATTAGTATATCGTTTTCTCCTAGCACCAACGAAAATCCCATCTTTCCGTTTTCAACAGATTCGAGAATGGTTTTCGTTGAGGCGCCATTTATCTTAATATACGGTGCTTCAGCCAATGGCGTCATGAAATCTTTTACACAATATTGCGATTCAATGTCTCTCTGCGTAAGGTTCATGAGCGCATTTCCAACACTCGCCTCACCAAACAGATAGGAGCCCGAAACAGAAGAGCTAACTCCCATATTTCTTAAGATAAAGGATACTTCTGCGTTAACGCCGCCGTCGACATGAATGGATTTTCTTGGGTAGGATCGTCTGAATTGTCGAATCTTTGAAAAGTTCTTTTCATCAAAAACACCACCACTTTGGCCAGGAATTGTTGCCATAATCAGAATAAAATCCATATCTGAATATTCGTCAAATACCTCAATACTTGTCGGTGTGGTAATTGCCAATCCTTTTTTCCCTGGAATGTCATGAGGGATCAAAAGTGGAACTGATAGGTTTTCGTACTGAAAGGTGATGTATTCTACGGGACATTCCTTAAGAAAAGGGTAGAACTTTTCAGGGTCATCTGTAATAATGTGAAGGTCTATAGGTGTGTTACACCATTTTCGAATATTTCTTATGTCTTCAAAAACACCAGTATCGTTATTACAATCTACATGCAGTAAGTCTATTTGATGTCCCACTAAATCCTGAATAACCTTTTGAAGAGGCCGTTGCTTGTCACTGTATATAGACGCTGATATTTTCATTGTTCAGGTATTAAAGGAATAGGGGTGCTTAAGGTCTGGAATTTATTGTCACAAATAACCAGTTCACACTTTTTTTCTTGAAAAACGAAGGTATTTAGGTCTTGTTGTATTTGATCCAGTAATTTTAGCTCTTCAAAATTTATTTTTGTTTCTGCACTAAAATCTTTGCGAAGAATTAACCTAATTTGAAATATATCGTTCGTTTTATCTTCTGTTATTTTTATGTTTTGGGGGCGCGCTCCAATATATTTTTCTTGTATCCAATAGTCAGCAAATTCGCCAACGATTTTCTCATTTGTCGTCTCTGAAAAGTATATTTTAAGAGGGCCTCTATCCATCACTTTCTCTCCTGTCATGTTACAAGCAAATAAAAGACCGCTTACGCATAAAATAACAAATGATTTTTCAATAGATTTCGACATCACTCTTCAGAAATAAATTCAAAAAAAGAGGGGTAAGCTACTTCTATCGCACCGCTACAACCTCACACCTTTGCTACGTTCCCGTCCTGGAGGATTCAGAGGGA
>NYTQ01000041.1 GCA_002683585.1 Cryomorphaceae bacterium | reverse complement strand
CAGGTACCACCGCCTCCGCATGCGGATGGTAAAAATATACCAGAACTTCCAAGAGTACTCAGCAAGGTGCCCCCACCGTCAACTTCTAGGGTTCTTTCACCATCATTAATATCTATCACCAATTTACCTTTAGGTGAAATTTTTGCTTTTACAAAAAGTAGCATTGAAGTCAGCAGTAAAATGACCGATAAAAATGCGATTAAGGTAATGAGCAGAATCGTTCCCATAATTATTTAATATTATATTCTTTACTTTTTTTAATCATTGATGAGCTTACAGGAGCACTCTCTTCTTTTGGCGCTTCCTCACCATATTTAATTCCCATAAAACTCATGAATGCCATTCCCATGAGTCCAGTAACAATAAACGTAATACCCAAGCCTCTTAATGGTCCAGGAACGTTTGAATATCGCAATTTTTCACGAATGGCTGCAATTGCGACAATGGCAATGAACCAACCTATTCCCGAACCCAATGAAAAGGCTGTTGCATCCACTATGGTTGAGTACTGACGTTCTTGCATAAATAGAGCGCCTCCCAGAATAGAGCAGTTCACCGCAATAAGGGGTAAAAATATACCTAATGCACCGTACAAGGCAGGAGCGAATTTTTCAACGAGCATTTCAACCAATTGAACAATGGAGGCTACAACTGCGATAAACATTATGAATGCTAAAAAGCTGAGGTCGAGATCTTCATATTCACTACCCAACCAAGAAAGTGCACCGGCTTTGAGTACGTAGTTTTCCAATAAAAAATTCACAGGAACCGTTACAGCTAAAACAAATATAACCGCTGCACCCAAACCCACGGCGGTCTTAACGGTCTTAGAGACGGCTAAATATGAACACATACCCAAGAAGTATGCGAAAATCATGTTTTCAGAAAAAATAGCTTTTACAAATATGTCGAGTGTACTTTCCATTTTCTGTTTTTAATGTTCTTCAATAAGTGCTTTGTTTCGTGCACGTTGGACCCAAATGATGACACCAACAATAATTAGAGCCATCGGCGGAAGGATCATCAGATTATTATTTTGGTATCCAAGTTGGTATAGTCCTGATTCTGAACCGGGCAATGAATTTCCAAAAATAGGAAATCCCATAAGTGTTCCTGAGCCAAAAAGCTCTCTAAACACTGCTACCAATACTAGGATAGCTCCGTAACCTACGCCATTTCCAAAACCGTCCAATACAGAGGGCCATGGCTTGTTTGCCATCGCAAATGCTTCAAGTCTTCCCATAATAATGCAATTGGTTATAATTAAACCAACAAACACTGAGAGTTTGGCAGATAAATCCGGCAGAAATGCAGCTAGCACCTGATCTACTATAATGACAAGGGATGCCACAAATAATAACTGAACAATTATTCTTATTCGCGAAGGGATTAAGTTTCTCAATAATGATACAATTAGGTTACCCATAATTATTACGAATAATACCGATAAAGACATCACTATGGCCTGGTTTACTTGAACTGTAATTGCAAGGGCAGAGCAAATACCCAAAACTTGAATAGTTACAGGGTTGTTGTCCGTTAACGGGTCTGTAATTAGTTTTTTATTTTTCTTTGAAAATAAAGGCTCAGAAGATTTTTTATCTGCACTCATTTTATTTTGACTTTCTATTTTTAAAGTAATTCGTATAGATAGCAAGACTTCTGTTGACCATTTCTTCAACTCCTTTGGAAGTAATGGTTCCCCCAGTTATTCCATCCACCTTACTCGGATCTGTTGTTCCTGAATTATCTTTTACAACTTCATATTTTTTAAAATCCCCCTCAGAATCACTGATTTCAGATTTCTTCCATCTGTCCATAAAGAATGGTTTATTGATTTCCGCGCCTAATCCGGGGGTCTCTGTTTTGTGATCAAAGGAAACACCAGCGATCGTATTCATATCCTCTTCCAGGCATATATATCCCCATATTGGCCCCCAAAGTCCTTTACCTACCACAGGTATTATAAAACGTGAAGCTCCTTCTTTATTTTTTGCAATGAAGAGTGGAAATTTCTTGTCCTTTTCTTCCAACGTTTTGTCGCGAAATTCTTTTTTGATATCAATTTCAAATGCTGATTTTCCTTTGCCAACCTCTTTTCCGTCCTTATTTAAAACCACTGCTTCTTCAAGCTTGACATATTTTGAAAACTCAGTTTCAGCATTGGAACGGTCTATATTTGCCTCTTCAACATCCATCATTGCCGACAGTATATCAATTTGTTTTTTGACACGCACATTCTTCTCTTTCATTGGCTTTAAGCCTTCAGCCAATGATGCTAGAATTACTCCCAGAATAATAACTAGAACAATCGCAAAGCCAAATGTAAAGCCGGTTGATTCTTTGTTAATCGCCATTTTATACTGTTTTTAGACGTTTCAGACGTCTGTTTATATTAGCCTGAACCACATAATGATCAATGATAGGAGCCATTACATTCATAAATAATATCGCAAGAAATACACCTTCGGGGTAAGCGGGATTCAATACCCGTATCATGATGGCTAAGAAACCGCCAAGGAAACCATATATTATCTTACCGAAGGCTGTCTGAGAGGCAGTTACGGGATCGGTTGCCATAAATACTGCACCGAACGCAAATCCTCCGATGATTAAATGATAATAAGCAGGTAAGTCAAGGTATGGATTTCCTCCCAATAGATTTAGTAGGAGTCCCATGACAAAACCTCCCGCAAAGAAAGACAAAATGATTCTTAAGGAACCGACTCCCGTAAATACTAGCATTGCAGCTCCAATTAAACAGGCCATCGTTGAGGTTTCACCAATTGAACCTGGAATCATACCCATGAAAGACTCCCAAACTGAATATTCTCCTGCAAAACTTGATCCGGCCTCCCTAGACTGACCGGCCTGCCCCGCCACTGTAGCCTTATCAGACATAAACGAGGCGAGATCACCAAGTGCTGTTGCACCTGAGTAGCCATCTAAGGAATCAGGATTACTTGCCATTTTATCACCTAGGCCAGACATCCAAACCTTATCTCCTGACATAGAGGTGGGATATGCAAAGAATAAAAATGCACGCGCCGTCAACGCAATATTCACGACATTCATTCCTGTACCTCCAAAAATCTCTTTACCAATAATTACAGCAAATGCTGTAGCCAAGCCAACCATCCAAAGCGGAACATCTGCAGGCATTGTTAGTGGAATCAACATACCTGAAACGAGGAATCCTTCGTGCAGAGAGTGCCCTCTCAGCATTCCAAATACAAATTCTATCGTCAGTCCAACGCCATATGAAACTACTACNACAGGCAGAACAATGGTCAAGCCTGTCAANAATTTNGCGAGCATTTCAGTGAAATANGGGAGGTCTCGATTTCCNTCAGCNACCGCCATTTCCCAATGTCCNGTATTGTAAATCCCAAAAATAAGACAGGGGATCAATGCCAATACTACAGTCATCATGGTCCGCTTAAGATCTACACCATCTCGTATGTGAGTACCTCTTGTTGTAACCAATTTTGGGGTAAACGCAAATGTCGCTAGTGTTTCAAATAATGGATTCCATTTCTCATATTTCCCGCCTTTGATAAAGTTGGGTTCCATTTTATGCAGATATTTTTCTAAAAACTTCACGTATTCATTGTTTTTGTTACATGCATTCGCTAGCGATTAAGTCTAGACCCTGTCTGATTTTTTCTTGAATATTAATTTTTGTAGTGCACACATATTCGCACAGAGCAAAATCCTCAGGAGCTACCTCGTAAATCCCTAAATTTTCCATTCCATCGATATCATCTGTAATTGCTGCTTTGGTCAATTGAACGGGTAAAATGTCAAATGGAAATACGCGCTCTAGCTCGCCAGAAACTACAAAGGCTCTTTCTTCTCCATTTGTATTGGTATCCAAACGAAATTTCTTGCTCTTTGGCAGTAAAAATGTTGGAAATAAACGTGAGTTTGAAAATTTATCAAAACCATGGCCGAGCCAACCTGTTGTTAGAAAAAATTTATATTCATTTCCCTCTGGTATCACGGTAATTTGATCATGGTAGTGACCCATGTACTCGTTCAGCTGTTTTTTATCCCCAGTTAAAACATTACCTGAGATGTATCTCACATTTTCAGCGTCAACGCTATTTTCAACTAACGATTTCATTAATGAGTTTTTCGTTACTTTCAGATATGAGGCTGATTTCACTTCCGAACCCGTGAGTGCTATTTTTTTCGTCGGATCAAAACATCCTGTCTTCAATAATTTTCCAATTGCCGCAACTTCTTGAATGTTCATGGACCATACGAACTCTCCCTTGTTTACAGGGTCGATGTGATGAATTTGCGTACCAATATTTCCGGCCGGATGCAAGCCATCAAAGCTATGGTGATTGACTCCTTTAATTTTCGCGAAGATAGAATCTGGCTTGCTGCTCAAATGAATTTTACCTTCCATTAAAATAGACAAGGCGTCAAATCCCATTTGTAGCGCATCCAATTCGTCATTTAGTATATATTCGTAGTCAGGTGCTAGAGGCGATGAATCAAATGACGAAACAAACAATCCTTTTGCCGAATTATCAGGATCGGCAATTATATCTAGTGGACGTTGTTTCATTGAGCACCAGAATCCTGATTCAAGAAGCAAGTCTTTTATATCTTCGGCAGAATAATCATTGATATTTTTCACATTAAAGCTTTTGGCTTTTTGCTCACCATCGGCCTCAATGAGAATATTCATTATTTTTCTTTTCTCTCCTCGAACAATCTCTTTAACTTTTCCGCTGACAGGGCTTACGAATTTGATTGATTCTTTCTTTTTATCAAAAAATAAGACATCACCAACCAATATTGTTTCACCTTCCTTGACTGCTAATTTGGGGATTAAGCCGTGAAAGTCAGTTGGTGAAACCCCAACCATACCTGACACAGGTATGACATTTACTTCCTTTTTAGCTTCTCCTACCAGCCTGATATTCAGACCTTTTCTAATACTTATTGTATCGGACATTAAAATTGCAATTGTTATTAAGTTATAAAATTACGAAATTCCCAAGCGCAGTAAGGTATTGAGTATATATTTTATGCTTCGAATGAATAATTTAGAACTATTCTAAATAGTAATCTAAGCTTTGATTATCGCTTTTATTTTTTTTGTGTAAACATTCGACAATTTTAGCTCGTTTAACTGCTCAGATTTTAGCCATAAATAGGAAACTTTTGAGTAAAGTAAACTAAAGTTGAATAATGTTGAGGATATTTCAAAAGAATGAAATAACTTTAGTTCATGGCGCATACTCAAACCAAAGGGATAGAGATTTTAGTTAAAAATTGGTTTCGTGATGATTTATCCTCGGAATCCGATTCGAATTATTTTTATAACTATGAAATAACGATTAGGAATCGTCTTTCTTATCCCGTTCAACTATTGTCTCGTGAGTGGCATGTTGTGCACTTGCTACATGGCGTTTCTAATGTCAGTGGAGAAGGAGTTGTGGGAGAGACACCCACGCTAATGCCAGGAGAAGAATTCACCTACGTCAGCGGTTGTGAGCTGCTTAATTCTGTTGGTAGGATGTATGGGAAATTCTTTTTCAAAGATCTCAGTACAAAAGAACTTTTTTATGCTGAAATCCCATCATTTAATTTGATTTATCCTCCGCTTTTAAATTAGTGACTAAGTCGAACTATCTTTTTTGTTTCAAAAAAATTCTCTTTAAAGATTTTATTTAGTTCGTGTACCTCCGATTTCATTTGAACTGTGCTTAGTTCATCATTAAAATCTCCTCCTTTTAAGTAGTAGATTGAGGAAAAGTTTTGATTTTTTTTAGTAGTTAAATGCCGCGTTAATCTCATGAAATTTGCAAGGTTGGTAACTGCTCGGCTGATCAAGTAGTTGTATGAACCATGATGCTTCTCTACACGTTCATGGATGGTTTCAATATTGGATAAACCAAGGCTCTCAGCAACGCCGTCGATTACTTTTAATTTCTTTCCCACAGAGTCCAATAGAACAAATGAGCATGCCGGATTTGCTATTGCTAGCGGTACTCCAGGGAATCCTCCTCCTGTTCCGATATCTAATATGCGGCTTCCTTCAGGAAATTGAATGGTTTTGTATATCGCTAAGGAGTGAAGCACGTGTCTTTCTCTAAAATGCGCCATGTCTTTTCTTGAAATCACGTTGATTTTCGAATTCCAATCTTCGTATAAAGGTGTAAGTCGGTCCAGCATTTCATGCTGGATTGCAGAAAATTCAGGAAAATAATTTCGAACGGAGTCCATTTAAATGGTGTCTTTTGTCTTCTCCGCCATGCTTGATAAAAAGTCACGGGCACGAAACAATTGAGCCTTTACAGTTCCTAGGGGAAGCTTAAGCTCTGTTGCGATTTCTTCATAGCTCAATTCTTTGAAGTAGCGCATCTCAACCAGGTCTCTGTATTTCGGTTTGAGCTTACTGACCAATAGGCGCATGTGAACCACGCGTTGGTCTTGCATGTAAGTTTCTTCAGGATTTAAGGTGTTTGATTTGGCATCAATTTTCATTACCTCACCGTTGTCTGTTCGCACACCAGTATCCATTGATGTGACTTTTATTCTTTTTTTGCGAATAAAATCAATACAGTTGTTAGATGCTATTTTGAATAACCATGTACTGAAAGCAAAACTAGGAGAGTATTGAGGAAGTCTATTAAAGGCTTTTCCAAATGCCTCTATGGTCAAGTCGTCTGCATCATCTGGGTTTTTGACCATTTTCAGCATCATGTAGTAAATGGATTCTCGGTACCTTTCCATTAGGTCTGCATAAGCCAACTGATCTCCTTTTATGGCAGCTTGAACAAGCGTTAAGTCGTGCTTCGCTTTGTCTGATAAATGATCTTTTCCTACCATGCAGCGTTCTTTTTATTTTTTGCAATCACAAACAATATCGGAATAAAAGCAGCATAGAATAAGTCCCAAAACGGGAAGAATAATGCGAGCTTTTTTTCCTCAAGTTTAATAAGACACCTGGCTCCAATCCACCATTTTAGGCCATACAAGACGACCATAGATATAGTGAGGTACAGCTCATGGTAACTCAATTGTACCAAAGAAACAAAACAAATCCAAGTGAGAATTAATGAGACAGGGTATATTGCTAACAATAGTTTTTTAATAAAAGGGTATTTAGGTGCAGTTGTATAGTGCCTTGATTTTTGCTTGATCCAATCTTTTATATTTTCTTTCGATGGAGAATACATAAAGGTTTCGGGGGCTATCTCAATGGTATATTTGTTCTTTTTCACAGCTTCTTGAATGAATAAATCATCGTCTCCAGAGGAGATTGAATAATGAGACTTAAATCCATTTACGGCAAAAAACGCATCTTTTGTATATGCTAAATTTCTCCCCACACCCATGTAAGGTGAATTATTGAGCGCCATTGACAAATAATTTAGGGCAATCCACGCCGTATCAAATCTCACAAGTTTGTTAAAAGTACCTGCTTTCTTGAGCATCGGGCCATAGCCCAAGACAATTGCTTCATCTCCATTGAATTTAGCCGCCATATTCTTGATCCAGCCGTCTGAATTTGGCATACAATCAGCATCTGTAAATATCATATGTTCGTGTTGCGCAGCTTTTATTCCTATNGTCAAGGGNAGNTTCTTTCCCGGCCTTATATGTTTGTCCCTAGCTAGCTCAACAACTTTGAGATTTTTGTATTGCTTTGAGAGCGCCTCTAGAATATCTTTACTATCGTCAACGGACTGATGATTGACGACAATCACCTCGAAAGAGCTATATTTTTGTTCAAGGATTTTAGGTAGATTTTTGAAAAGATTGTCACTTTCATTCCGAGCCGCGATAATTACACTTATTGGGACATTTTTCGGTTCTGTACTTTTGCTGGGTTTGAAAAATGCCAGCTTTCGGTGAATATTTAAAATAAAATACAATTGTATAATGAGCGTTATCACAAATACACCAGTAAATAGCAGTATAGTATTGGGGCCGATATGCTGATGCAGGTAGTTCATTTATATTGCTTTTACAAATATGACTTATGAATCGTTTTCAATGTATCTTTACCGCATATTGTTATCAACATTCTTATGCACTTTGATATTTCACATAAAGACAAAGATTCTTCTGCGAGGGCGGGAAAACTTCACACTGATCATGGTGTAATCGAAACGCCTATTTTCATGCCCGTGGGCACTGCAGGAACAGTTAAAGGTGTGCATCAAAGAGAGCTCAAACAAGACATAGAAGCTGAAATCATTTTAGGAAACACCTACCATTTATTTCTTCGTCCAGGCATGGATGTTATAGAAAACGCAGGTGGGCTTCATCAATTTATAAATTGGGACAGACCTATCCTGACGGACAGTGGAGGATATCAAGTGTATTCTCTTTCTGGTGCTCGAAAAATTACTGAAGAGGGAGTTAAGTTCCAATCTCATATTGATGGAAGTTATCACCATTTCACCCCTGAAAAGGCAATTGATATTCAGCGCAGTATTGGTGCGGACATTATTATGGCTTTTGATGAATGTACACCATATCCCTGTGATTATACCTATGCCAAAAACTCAATGGAAATGACACATAGATGGTTGAAAAGATGTATGGATCAAATGGATCAAACTTCTTGTGCATATGGTTACAATCAAGCCCTATTTCCAATTGTTCAAGGAAGCACGTACAAAGACCTGAGACAAGAATCTGCTAAAGTTATTTCCTCTTTTGACGCTGTGGGTAATGCAATTGGTGGTTTATCAGTCGGTGAACCAGAAGAAGATTTATACGAAATGACAGCTTTAGTGACTGACATTTTACCAACCGAAAAACCAAGGTATCTCATGGGAGTGGGAACTCCTTGGAATTTACTAGAATGTGTTGCTCTAGGTGTTGATATGTTTGATTGTGTCATGCCTTCAAGAAATGCCCGTCACGGCCTTCTTTTTACAGCCCAAGGCACGATAAATATTAAAAATCAAAAGTGGTCAAAAGATTTTTCTGTAATCGATGCTGAAAGTCCATGCTTCGTTGATCAGAATTATTCCAAGGCATATTTGCGACACCTGCTCAAATCAGGCGAATTTCTAGGAATGCAAATTGCAACAATACATAACTTGTCTTTTTATCTTAGACTCATGAAAGAAGCTCGATCGCGTATAATCGATGGAACCTTTACATCTTGGAAGAATAAGATGGTTAAACAAATGAATCAAAGGCTCTAATGTTATCTATAATTGACAGATATATTATAAAAAAATTCCTTTCAACATTTTTTTTCATGTTGGGGATCATTATGATGTTCGCCATTGTTTTCGATGTTTCTGAAAAGCTTGGAGACTTTATTTCGAATCAAGCTCCATTAGAGAAAATCATCTTTGATTATTATGTCAATTTCATTATTCTTTATGGAAATATGTTTACCTCTATGATTGTTTTTCTTTCTGTCATTTGGTTTACAACAATTATGGCTAAGGATACAGAAATCATTCCTATCTGGTTTAGCGGTAAGCCCTTGTCACGTTATTTGAGGCCTTACTTTATTGCTGCGACAATCTTGATGCTTTTTTCTCTCGGTATTAATCATTTCATGGTTCCTCGCGCAAATAAAGTTCGTTTGGCTTTTGAGGAACAATATTATCGCGATGCAATGATTGTAAGGGATTATCATGCAGAATTTCCTAACAATGAATCTGTATATTTTTCAAATTATAATACCTCAGATGGGCGTGTAAATGATTTCACTTTTCAAAAATGGTCTAAAAATCGTAAGCCAGAATTCTTTTTAAAGTCTAGGTATGCTTTGAATGAACCGAATTCAAAAAACTGGGTGCTTCATGATTTTTATGAAAAACGTTTTTATAAAGATTCGATTTCTATTCGTCATATTCAGGAGTTGGATACCACGTTTGATTTTAGTATTTCTGATATGGCACAAAGGGAAAATACCGCAGAGTCAATGACGTATTCAGAATTAAAATCGTTTATTGGTCGCGAACGTTTGAAGGGTTCTGCACTTGTTCCTTTGTATGAAATTGAGCTTCATCAGAGAACTTCTTATCCTTTTGCTGCTTATATATTGACGCTGATAGGCGTTTCGGTAGCCTCCCAAAAAAGAAGGGGAGGAGTTGGTGTCAATATTGCGATAGGCTTGGGTATTGTCTTTGTGTATATTTTTGCCATGAAAATGTTAACCGTGGCTGCCCTGAATCTAGGGTTTCCTCCTCTTTTATCGGTTTGGATACCGAACGTTTTTTTCTCTATTGCAGCTATTTTCTTGTTTCGCTATTCCCAAAAGTAGATTTAAAATTCTTCTTGTTGACTAAGTAATATCACGTACTTGATTCACAAACAATACTTATTAGTTCTTTCGTAGGCTTTTGTATTTTCATGATAGAACCATCATTTTTTTTTTAAAGTCTTAGAAGTTATTGGAGATTCGATTTAACTCTTAAAAACAACTCGGATATGAAAACTTTAAACCTACTCAAGACGTTATCGTTTACAATTTTCTTTCTTTCATTTTTTAATGCCAACGCCCAGGATCGGACTGAAGCCAGCGTTTGGGCAACTATATCTAACCCGGATCATGTGCCATTTGTTGATTCTAAAGGAAAGCTTTCCTCTAAAGATTTAGTTTTAAATCAGGCTATTACAGATCTTGGGATTACTTCGATCAAAAGGGCTTTTCCGTCTGCCAGAAAAGCTTCTCTATTGAATGTTTTTGAGCTAAGTTCAGATTGGATTGATAGAGTAGAGTTTTATACAAAATTAGTGAATACTGTTCCAGTATTATCAAATATAGAATATGCGCCCCAATATGAAACCCTCGCAACACCAAATGATTACACTGATTCAGGTTATCATTATGCACTAGGTTTGATCAATGCGCAAAATGCCTGGGATTTTACCACGGGAAGCCCCGATATTACAATTGTAATTTCTGATCAAAGTGCGGATGAAAGCCATTCTGAATTGCAGAACGATGTTATTTATTCTGCTCCAGGAAATACTGCCACCTCGACGCACGGTACTGCCGTTTCCATAATTGCTGCAGGAGAAACGAATAATGATATCCTTCAAAGTCACATCGGATATAATAGCACACTAGCCATTTATAATATGAATTACAATTCAGTATTAGAGGCATCTTATGCAGGTTATAAGGTAATAAATATGAGCTGGGCTTCAGGATGTCAGTTTAATTCGTATGTGCAGGATGTCATTAACACGGTATATGAAAATGGCTCTTTTCTAGTTGCTGCAGCAGGAAATGGTTCAACTTGCGGCGGTGCGGAGAATCTTGTTTATCCTGCATCCTATGATCATGTGTTTTCGGTTAC
>NYTQ01000040.1 GCA_002683585.1 Cryomorphaceae bacterium | reverse complement strand
TGGGTGACCCAATGCAATTGCACCTCCATTTACGTTCACGATATCGGGGTTAAGGCCGGTCTCTCTAAGTACGGCTATAGACTGCGAAGCAAACGCCTCATTGAGTTCTACCAGACCAAGGTCATTCATAGACAGTCCAGCCTGCTTTAATGCTTTTGGAATTGCATCTACAGGACCAATTCCCATTATTCTTGGCTCTACACCAACGGTAGCATAAGAAACTAACCTCGCTATTGGTTCTAGATTCAGTTCTTTGAGCATTTTTTCAGACATCACCATAACAAAAGCAGCTCCATCAGAGGTTTGTGAGGAGTTACCTGCTGTAACTGATCCGCCTTGTGCAAAAACCGGTCTTAATGAATTTAGCTTTTCTATTGTACTCGCACGTGGGCCTTCATCTGTATCTACGGTGAAGTTGTTGACTTGCCTTTTTTCGTGTTCATCTAGAAAAATATGTTCTACGTCAATAGGAACAATCTCATCCTTAAACTTACCTTCTTTGATCGCACTAATTGCTTTTTCATGAGAGTGTAGGGCGAATGCGTCTTGGTCGTCTCTACTAATTTTGTATTGATTCGCAACNGCTTCAGCAGTAAGCCCCATTCCCCAATACCAGTTNGGGTTCTCTTTNCCAACACGCGCATTTGGAACAATNCTCCATCCCCCCATAGCCATAACCGACATGGATTCAGCACCACCTGCAATAATACAATCTGCCATNCCACTTTCTATTTTCGCTTGAGCAATAGCAATGGTTTCGAGTCCGGAAGCACAGTATCTATTGACNGTCATTCCNGGTACTTTGTCTGTATCGAGNCCCATTANAGAAAGCATTCTTCCCATNTTGAGCCCTTGTTCTGCCTCAGGTGTGGCATTTCCAACAATCACATCATCAATTCTATCCTTATCAAGGTTAGGAATGCTNTNAACTAAATGCTTGATTACGGAAGCTCCAATGTCGTCAGGTCTATAAAAACGAAACCCGCCTTTCTTTGCTTTTCCAACGGCGGATCTAAATCCTGCCACGATATATGCTGTATTGCTCATTTTAAATGNTTTTAANAGAGAGNTTATTTAATTCTTTAAAACTACTAAAAATATATTATGCGTGCATAATTTATAATGTAATTTATTCGGCGCTTTTTAGCTTGGCTCTGATAAACTCAATGAGCATAGGGAGGAGGGAAAGTCCAATGATGCCGAATATGACCGTTTCAAAGTTGCGCTGAACGATCGGGAGGTTGCCAAAAAAGTAACCTAACAANGTTAAAGCGAAAACCCATGTTATNCCACCTATTACNCTGTATTTNANNAANTTNAANTANTTCATTTCTCCTACNCCGGCNACAAATGGGGCAAAGGTTCTAACGATGGGTACNTACCTTGCAAGAATGATTGTTTTTGGTCCATGNTTGTCGTAGAAAGCTTGTGTTTTATCTATGTAGGACTGTTTAACNATTTGTCTACCTCTNATCTTCCATTGCATGACCTTTAGTCCAATGTTCTTGCCTATATAATAATTTAGGTTGTCACCAATAAAAGCTGCTGTACAAAGCAAGGGGATCACANTCCACAGACTCAGCTCAGCGGTCTGGCCGTTCTGTACTACACCAGCACAAAAGGTACCCGCTGCAAATAATAACGAGTCTCCAGGAAGCAAAGGCATNACTACTAATCCTGTTTCTACAAAAACAATCATGAAAAGAATNAGGTATATCCAATTGCCATAATCCATGATAAGGGCAAATAGGTGGGCATCCAAATGTAGGATGAAGTCAATGAGCTGTTGAATAATATTCATTTATTCTAGGATTAAGCTTGGGTCGTTTTTTTCTTTCCAACCCGTAATTCCGCCGGCCATAACAAGAATGTTNTCCATTCCTTTTTCNCATTTAAGNAGATTAGCAAGGGCTTCTGCACGTTGACCAGTTCTACACATTAAAACATAAGTCTGGGTTTTATCNAGGTCATCCGCATTATCCAAAAAAGTTTGCATTGGAACGTGATCGTTACCGAGGTTACAAAATTCATATTCAAATGCTTCGCGAATATCAATCACCTGAATGGAGGCGTCATTCTGCATTTTGTGCTTGCATTCTTTTGGACAAATGGTATTCATACGCTCATTTTTTTGTAAAGATAAAACTTAGATATCAATAGACTTTAAAAATTGAAAAAATAAGCTTTATTCAGTCTTATGTTAGTCCCTTCAATCCAGGCTAATCCTATTTTTTTATGCCCNTCATTCAGCGCTTCTTTTTGTGAATAACATATACTATAAATCTCCTTATTGACCTGCATTAATAAGGCTTTTTCTCTCCATGAAAAGTTGATTTTATGCTCGGATGATGAAATCGAAATGTTTTGGTTTTTTAAATTAACGAGATGCATTTTACCAGGGTAGCACTTCTCATAATCTGAAAGGAGCGGGAGGTACTTTTTAGGCAATAGGTTGTCGTGAAAAAAGTAGGTTATGTTTTTAATGTGAAGGGCACACGAGAACTTATTTGTATTAAATAATACGAGATGTTTGTTGGAAAGTTGACGATTGTGGTTGAGTGCAACAATTATGCAAATGCCCAAGCCAATTAAGCTGCTTAATAACATACGCCTTTTATGTATTAGGTTCCAATAGAGAGTAAAACAACAAAATATCANNAATNCAAGCTCAATTTCATCGAGCATAAATCCTTTTGATAACGATCCNGGNAGNCCTTCAATCCATTCGATAAAGGTGATGAGTAGCGTCAATAAAATAGAAAGTAAATATGCGATTTTCTCTGCCAGAAAAGAGAGCTGGGACAGCATAATTAATGCTCCACCCAAACCAACAATGATTCCGGCAAAAATTACAATCCCGAGGTTTGAGACAACAAAGTAGTTTGGGAATTGATGGAAATAATAGAGGCAAATAGGGAAAGTAAATAACTGTGCCGATAGACAAAGCGCAGTAGCATCCCAAAAGAACTTTAGAAATCTATTTTTCAAACGAATATATTGCGAAATAACGCTGTAGCATAATGTAATCCCGAGCATTGCCGAGTATGATANTTGATAACCTATATCAAGTAAATACATGGGATTTATTAAGAGTAAAATTGTGGCTGAGAAAAGGAGTATGTTCAGCTGGTTTTTAATCCCTCGGATAAAATATCCAAGACTAAGAATAGAAAACATGAGCACAGAGCGCAGAACGCTCGGAGGAAAGTCAATGAGATAAGCATAAAGCCAAATGAATATGAGTGCAATTAAAAGAGCTGCGTTTCTTCTTATAAATTTNGAAAACAACCTTAAAAAGCCATATATAATCCAAATGAATAGNCCAATGTGCAATCCNGATATAGCAAGCAGATGCATTGCGCCTGCAGCGCTAAACGAATGTCTGGTCTCTTGCTCCAAGGATGATTTATCTCCTAAAAAAAGTGCTTGAACGATGCCTAAATGTTTTTTTGATACACGTTTTTTTAGGTTATTCAAAATTTTGCCTTTAATTGCATCCTTAATTCTGTCTCTTGAGTCAAGGATCACGGAAAAGTCCGAATGTGTGAAGAATGACAGATAATAAGTATCCTTTGAGCCCCAGTAATAGGAGGCGTTAAATTCTCCTGGGTTGCCTTTATTATCTATTTTTTGAATTTGACTTTTGACTAGTATAATATCTCCTTGTCCAAGTTGATTGCTTGTTTCTTTGTCGGTATAAAAAAGTAGTTTTTGTTTTGAGGTAAATGACTTCTCGTTTTTAATGAAAATTTGTTGGATTTGAGCCACTCCTTTATTCCATTTTTTATCGCCTGANGGNAGNTCNATTATTTNNCATTGNAGNTNNTGNNTTTCTNNNGTCAAGAAATCATNTGGNTTTGNNTNTNTTNTTNNAATACTNAANAANCCAAGNTGAAGAAAAANAAANATAAAATANAGNAGGTATNTTGNACGTTTNCNNTNGGNTTTATTTTNACATNAANNANTGNNGTNAATANAATNNCNANNNTGAATATTGNCCAATATTTGTAGGTTANNNCTGAATANNCNANNNNAATTCCTATTGNAATAGAGNTNAAAANAATNAGGAATGGNGTGTTTCTNATNGAAACCTCTTTATCCTGATACTTGATATTTTCTGACTCTAGAATAAGCTTTAAGGGTTATATTTAAAATATCCGATGCCTCCCCATGAGAATCTCAAAAAACATGCGGTAATCCCCTAGAAGACTATACAACGGATATTTAAAGGTTGCTGGCTTGTTCTTTTCTACAAAGAAATGGCTGATCCACGCCGCACCATAACCCGAAAGAAGCGCGCCAAGAATAAATAAAGGGTTTTGTGTGTTGGCCAGCGCAATGAGAAAGAGTATGGCCGCTAAAGTCCCGATGAAATGAAATAGCTTGGTGCGCGGTAGCTTGTGCTCCTCAAGATAGTAAGGATAAAATTCTCTAAAAGAGTTGAATCTTTTCATGGCTTAGTGTTGTACTAAAAATTTCATTACTTGACCATTTATATGAATAAAGTAAAAACCTGTTTTCAATTCGTCAATCACAATTTGTTTTGATTGAGATACATTGCCTTCTAGGTACTTTCTTCCGAAACCATCACTGATGGTATATTGCGTATTGATTTTTACACCTTTTAGAAATATGGTCTTGGTCGCTGGATTAGGGTATAGGGTTACAAAAGTCGATGTATTACTTTGAATAGAGGCATTAAAAGCTTGTGTCAGGGCTAGGTATGCATTTACGCGACCATGACCAACCTCTTCGTTCCAGGACCCATCTGAATTAATGCTATCATATATGTAGGGTTCTACTTTTTCGCTTGTTATATTTAGTAAGTGTCGGATCTCGTTTGAGGTCAGTGATGGGTTTTCTGCAAGAAGCAGGGCGCCTATTCCTGCGGCAATAGGACAAGCGGCACTCGTTCCATTAAAGTTTAAAGAATAATCATTTCCTGCGTAGCCTGGAGTTCCCGAAATATCACAGGTGGCAATTTTCACTCCTGGAGCTACAAAGTCAAGGGTTTCTCCATAATCGCTTCCCCAGTTTTCACCTGAACAATCATTTGGACGTTTGCGCGTATCGCACATATCACTCGCACCAACGGCAATGGTTGCGTTTAAGTTGGCAGGCCACAATACGTTCGGACTGTTTTCATTACCAGCTGAAAAGAACATGGCTGTTCCTTTTCCATTTCTGCCCTCCGTATGGGCCATTAGGAGCTCTTCATTACATATGGTGGTATCTATGGTCAAGAGATTAATGAATTCCTCGGTGAGCCCTGCCGAGCAGCTTATTACATCCGCACCAATGGTATTCCAGGAGTATGCTGAGCCTGTGAGCAAAGCATTCATATTAGTAAATGGAACAATCTGATTATTAAGCTCAATATAAAAGAAGATTCTCACAGGAACGAGGATGGCTTCAGGAGCTACACCGCTGATGCCAATTTCATTGTCTTGCGCTGCGCCAACAATTCCAGCACATGCCGTACCATGCGCATTTTGATTAAAATTCAGAAAGGGATAGCCATTTGTATTGATACTGTCTGTCGCAAATGCATCAAAACCAGGTAAGAGTCTACCTGTAAATTCTGAATGTAGCGTATCAATACCACTGTCTAGAATAGCTACAATAATATCTGTTCCTTTTGATATATTCCAAGCATCATTGACCTGTATATCTGCTCCAGGTGTTCCGTTAAACTGAAGTGGTGTTCCTGTATTTTCCAAATACCATTGACGATCGTAAAGCGGGTCATTTGAGCAGTCTTGTAAGGTAAAGTACTGATT
>NYTQ01000039.1 GCA_002683585.1 Cryomorphaceae bacterium | reverse complement strand
TGTCTGAAGATAAGATAATTCTAGGAATTGACCCCGGTACTACGGTCATGGGGTACGGCCTTATTCATGTACAAAAGCAAGAAGTCACGCTCGTTAATTTTGGAATTATTCAGCTAAAAAAAATTGACAATCACGCAGATAAGCTCAAAAGAATTCTAGATCGATTAAATGGATTAATTCTAGAATTTAAGCCTGATGAGATGGCAATTGAAGCGCCTTTTTTTGGTAAAAACGTACAGTCTATGCTCAAGCTTGGAAGGGCTCAGGGTGTCGCAATAGCTGCAGCTTTAAATCATAATGTACCATATGAGGAGTATTCTCCGAGACGCATTAAGCAAGCTATAACAGGCAAAGGTGGCGCCTCAAAAGAGCAAGTAGCAGCAATGCTACAAAGTATACTTAAGTTTGAAGAAATGCCCAAATATTTAGATGCAACAGATGGTCTAGCAGTTGCACTTTGTCATCATTACTCAAAAGGAAAGGGTGAAAACAATAAAAACAAGTCGAGTAGCTGGGCTGGCTTTATTCAAACAAACCCGAAAAGATTAAAGAAATGAGTCTTATAGAAATTTATACAGACGGAAGCTCTAGGGGAAATCCGGGCCCAGGTGGCTATGGTATTGTGATGTCTTACAAAGGAAATGAAAAAGAAATTTCTCAAGGTTTTCGAAAAACAACCAACAATAGAATGGAACTGCTAGCCGTTATTGTTGCTATTGAAAGTTTAAAAACACCTAAAATTCCTGTAAAAGTATATTCTGACTCAAAATATGTGATTGATGCCATCACTAAAGGCTGGTTAGATTCTTGGATCGTAAAACGATTTAAGGGGAAGAAAAATCAAGATCTTTGGATGCGTTATCATGCCTCAGCTAAACCATTTAGCATCACTTTTGAGTGGGTTAAGGGACATGCTGGAAATCCGAAAAATGAGCGCTGTGATGTCCTGGCTGTGGAAGCATCAAAANAGGNAAATCTTGAAATCGATAAGGTTTACGAAGAAAATGACGAAGACAGCCGTCTATTGTGANTGGATCACTCTAACAAATCCATGTAGGTCTTGCTCTGTTCCACCATACATCGTACCTGATAATTTNTAGAAGTAAACNCCATCTGTNCACTTTTCTTGTCCATTATCTGTTCCGTCCCACAAGAAAGTCCCCGTCTGATCCGTTTGGTTCCACATNACATTTCCCCANCGATTCACNATAAGGATATTGAAGTTTTCAAAAGCCTCATAGGGTAGANTTAAAACATCATTTGCTCCATCTCCATTTGGGGTAAATACATTTGGGACCCATACAATAGGATCATTAATATCTATGAGTATGTCGTAGCTATCAGTACAGCCGATATCGTCTGTAATAGTTAGTGTAACAGCATACTGACCAGATACTCCATAAGAAGTTGTTTGGTCTTCGCTAATGACGCTAAATGCATCTGTACCATCACCAAAGTCCCAGGACCAGCTGACAATACTTGTGCTTTCAGCAGTGGATTCATCAATTAGGTTGATGATGTCATTTTGATCTGCTGGGTTTGGACCTGCTGTAAAGAGCGCCGTTAAACCGTCATCTCCAACGGTNATTTCATTGAGGGGAATAATTACTTCGCACCCTAAATCATCCGAAATAATCACTTCAGGGTTATAGGTATTGCTTTCTGGATAATTATAAAAAAAGCTAAGTGAATCATTAAGGGCGTTGCCATCTCCAAGATTCCACGTGACGTTACTGACATTGATAGCGTTGTTTAAAGTGAAATTTGCTCCTTGTGTGCATTCACCATCAATTTGAAACCAGTTCGCGGTGGCACTTGGCCCGCCAATTGTTAAATAATCCGTCAAAACCGTATCATCACTGCAGCCATATGCATCAGTTATGGTTAAACTTAAAGAGAAAACTCCAGGCAATGCATAGGTACTACTGGGGTCTTCCAATACAGATTGATTTCCATTACCGAAATTCCAAACCCAAGACTGAATGGGTCCATAAGAAAGAGAAGAATCTTGAAAATCTCCAAATATAGGAGGGCAGACATATGATCCATCGGCATTCACAGCTGCTCCCGTGAAAGTGTAGTTTGGAATCGCTGTCGGGATAGAAACGGTAATTAAATTACTAACAGTGTCTGTACAGCCATTTCCGTCTGTGGCGATTAGACTTAATTCATGTAATACACTTGAGGTGTTTTCNGGGATATTATTTTCATTAAAAATGGTATTTAAATTTTGTTCGGTTGAAAATAAACCATCGTCAATTAGCCATTCATAAGTAATGGGGAAAAGTCCATTTGATGCATTACTTGCAATAATGTTACCACCATTACAGATGACATTTTCTACAGAGAAAAATGCATTCGGTTGTGTTATCGTAATTGGAATGGAAGCTGGGGAGGATTGACAGCCAAATTCATCCGTAGCTACAAGCTGACCGTAGTACGTTCCGACACCCGTAAAGGTATGTCCTACCGGGCCATTATCTGTAACGGTAACAGTGCTTGAATCATCTGTAAAGGTGAAGTCAAAGGAGCTCAAATCAAGACCGTTTAACGAAATAGAATTGTTGCTGAAATTGACAAGGAATGGCGAACAACCAACCGTGTTGTCAGGCGATATTACGGCAAATGGATTGGCCAAAACGGATATTGGCAGCACTGCAGAAGCAGCACAATTGACACTATTTGTAGCTGTTAAAGTAATGTCGTAAGTACCTGGACTTGAATAAGCATAACTCACTTCTGGGCCGTTGTTTAAAACATCTCCATTGCCCATATCGAAAGACCAAGAAGCNAGAGGGTGTGGAGATGGAGGTATATCCCACGTCAAACTTGCATCCAACATCTGAAGCGAATCTCCTGCGCAAACTGAATCATTAGAAAGGCTAAATATGGGTTCGACAAGGGAGATGTCAATATTTTTTGTGGTACTATCGCTACATCCCGTTGTAAAGTTGTGGATAACCTGCTCAATNGTGTAGGTGCCATATTCATTGTAATCGTGGCTATTGTTGCCCACATTTAAACCGTCAAGTTCAGGTTCGTCTATAACTGTATTGGGTGTGCCATCCCCCCATTTCCAAATCATTAAAACATCGTCGGAGGGAACACCATGATTGGCATTATCAGATACATCTACCGTTACTGGTAATGAATTAGGGTTACAAAACAAAANATTGTCGGGTTCAAATTCAGATATTGGCGCGAAGATGTATATGAGCGAATCAATCTGTAAAGAGTCCTTACAACCCCTATAGTCGACAACCAAGAGCACATCGAAATAACCTGTATCAGTCGTGAATTGGTGCATAGGATTCGCCTCCGTAGAACTACCATCTGTAAAATCCCAGAAATAGGATATTTCAGAGGAATCTGGGTTGCTAGGGTTTGTTTCAATAAAAGAGGTGAAGGCAAAGTCGCGCTTTACACAGTTTTGCGTTGTATCAACTGAAAAGTCGATAGATATAAGATCACCAACGGTTATGTGCTCTGACAAACTGAGGGTCCCTGTACACCCTGAAACTGTCTCAGCTGTGAGGCTAATGTCATATAGTCCGATGGAGTAAGTTTGCTCAGGAGGATTTTCTCCAGAAAAAGAATTCCCATTTCCAAAGTCCCATTCCCAACTATTGATGGGATTCGCCGGATTAGGCGAGGAAGAAGTATCGCTAAAGGCAACAGTTAGAGGGTCGCATCCTCCTGTTGGATCAGCTTCAAAACCTATCAGTAAATCCTCNACATTTATATATCCTAATTCTGTGAAAGCACCCGTGCAGCCGTTTGCTGTTGTCATTGTCAAGCTAACATTGTAAGCGCCCGCTGAATTGTATGTTTGACTTGGAGGGTTTTGGCCACTAAATGTTTCTCCGTTACCGAAAATCCAATTAAAGGTTTCTCCAGTAGGGGATGTATTTACAAAGTTAATGTTGGCTGGAGCACAATCCGTAGTTACATCCGCAATGAAGGAAGGAACAGGTGTTGCTTCAACAATAATTTCGCCGCTCAAACTACCTGAGCAGCCTGAAGTTGTATTATTCGTAGCTAGCTGAATATTGTATGTGCCTGCTCCAGCGAAGGTGAAAGAGGGGTTTTCTTCATTACTACTCCCTAGTCCTCCAAAATTCCATTCCCATTGATTTGCTCCGGCTGTAGAATTGTCTTGAAATTCAACTGCTTCTCCGACGCANACAGATTCAGGAAAAATAAAATCCGCTTGGTAATTTGAAACAATGATNTTTTCAACTACTGTGTCTGCGCAACCATTATCTGTATCTGTTACAATCAAAGAGATGTCATAACTCCCTACGGTGTTGTAGGTTTGNTCTGGAGGGTTTGATATGTTTTCAGTATTACCATTTCCAAAATCCCAAGCATAGCTGTAGTTGACCTGCGTACCACCATTCATTTCAAAGCTCAAGGTTAGCGGAACAGTACAGCCGAGTCCCATAGGGTCAAAGTCTGCATTTGGTGTGGGTAAAATGGTGATATAGTTGTCCTTAACTTCAGGGTCTGCTTCACCACTAGCATTTGTGACTACTAAAACGACAGTGTAGGTCCCAGGAAGTGNATAGGAATGAAGTACAGATTCCTCTGTNGATGTATTACCGTCACCAAAGTCCCATACAAACTCCTGAAGAGGTGAGCCGCCATTGGCTGAAGAATTNTTTGTAAAAGAGATTTGTTCTCCCACACAAGCCAAGAGAGGGCTTGCCGAAAAATCAGCAAGAGGGGCTTGTGTTCTGCCAAAAGAAGCAAATAACAAACCTATCCAAAGGAGAGTTCTTTTTATAGACATAAGATGTTTAGACAACTAAAGATATGAAATTGACGTATTTTTTACTAAATAAGACGCATTTCCTTCAAATTAATTCAAATTGACACAGAAGAGTACCATCTTTTATTTGAATCATAATCTAAACCTTTTCGCTCGGAAATATCACGAATTTGTTCCTCGTTCACTTTTCCAAGGCCGAAGTATTTCGAATCTGGATGCGCAAAATACCATCCGCTAACGGAGGACGCTGGCATCATTGCTAGGCTATCTGTTAATGAAACCCCAATGCTCTCTGANACATTAAGTAGCTCAAAAAGTCCAATCTTTTCTGTATGGTCAGGGCAGGCTGGATATCCGGGAGCCGGCCGAATTCCCGCGTATTTTTCTTTGATTAGCTCGTCGTTAGAAAAGTTTTCATTTTCTGCATAAGCCCATAAGTTTGTTCGAACCTCATGGTGCAGGTATTCTGCAAATGCCTCAGCAAGACGATCAGCAAGTGCTTTAAGTAAAATAGAGTTGTAATCGTCATGATCCTCTTCAAATTGAGTAATATATTTTTCAATACCCAGACCACTGGTCACCGCAAANGCACCGATAAAGTCTATTATTTCAGTTGATTTTGGCGCAATAAAATCTGCNAGTGCNANNTTGGGTTGTCCTTTTGCTTTCTTTGTTTGTTGACGAAGTGTTCTTTGGGTATAAAGCGTTTTTGANCTTTTTATATCTGCNTATATTTCAATGTCATCACCCACTGAATTTGCCGGNAATAATCCGAGAACTCCTTTTGCTTTCATCCAATTTTCTTTTTGGATTTTTTCAAGCATTTCTTGTGCATCAGCAAATAATTGAACCGCCTCCTTTCCGACGACCTCATCCTTTAAAATATTAGGATACCTGCCATGTAGCTCCCAAGTTTGAAAGAAGGGTGTCCAATCAATAAATGGGATTAATGCTGCAATAGAAACATTNTCGACGATCGTGATGCCTAATTTTTTTGGTTCTTGAATGGTCTCATCGTCAAATCTTAATTCAAGTGCATTGGCTCGGGCATCTGCTAAAGAAATGAGTTTTTTGGCTTTTAAATGCTTTTCGTGTTGTAATCGGAGTCTATCGTAATCCGTTATGAGTTCTTCAATAAAAGCACCTTTTTTTTCTCCTAATAAACTNTCGGCTACGGTTACAGAACGNGATGCATCTAATACATGGACTGTCTGTCCTAGATTATAGTGTTCATCAATTTTTACAGCTGTATGCACCTTNGAAGTTGTCGCACCACCAATGAGCAAAGGGATACTAAGTTTCGCTTTCTCGAGCTCNTGAGCAACATGTACCATTTCATCAAGTGAAGGTGTAATTAATCCACTTAGTCCAATGATGTCGACATTTTCCTCTTGGGCAGTAGCGATAATTTTTTCAGCAGGAACCATAACNCCTAAATCGATAATTTCGTAATTATTGCAGCCGAGCACAACGCCCACGATATTTTTCCCAATATCATGAACATCTCCTTTTACGGTTGCCATCAGTATTTTTCCAGAGGATTCTACTTTTCCTCCTTTTTCTGCTTCGATATATGGAAGCAGGTAAGCTACCGCTTTTTTCATGACTCGTGCTGATTTCACAACTTGAGGAAGAAACATTTTACCACTACCAAANAGGTCTCCGACAACATTCATTCCGTCCATCAGTGGNCCCTCAATTACTTGAATTGGACGTTTATATTTGGTTCTGCATTCCTCCACATCTTCATCGATGAATTCAACAATCCCTTTTACAAGTGAATGAGACAATCGTTCCTCTACACCTTGATTTCGCCANGATAGATCTATAGTTTTCTTCTTCCCAGAGCCTTTTACGGTTTCAGCATAGTCTAGAAGTCTTTCTGTTGAGTCGTCTCTTCTATTGAGCAAAACGTCCTCTACATATTCTAATAAAATAGGNTCAATATCAGAGTATATTTCGAGCATCGATGGGTTCACTATACCCATTCCCATACCATTTTGTATGGCATGGTAGAGAAAAGCAGAATGCATCGCTTCTCTTACTTTATTATTTCCACGAAACGAAAAAGAAACATTTGAAACACCACCGCTTACATGNGCTCCGGGTAGATTTTCTGTAATCCATTTTGTAGCCCGAAAAAAATCTAGGGCATTGGTCTGGTGTTCTTCCATTCCTGTAGCNACAGGAAATATATTAGGATCGAAAATAATATCTTGCTTATTGAATCCNACNCGCTTTACNAGGATATCATAGGATCTTTTACAGATTTCAATACGTCTTTCATATGAATCAGCTTGGCCTTGCTCATCAAAAGCCATGACAATNACAGCTGCNCCAAAGTTTTTAATNGTATTCGCCTGNGCTATAAATTGCGTTTCACCTTCCTTGAGAGAAATGGAATTTACGATTCCTTTACCTTGAATGCATTTCAGTCCGGCCTCTATAATTTCCCATTTAGAGCTATCAATCATAATAGGAACTCTNGCAATATCNGGTTCTGCAGCGATGAGATTTAAAAATGTCACCATTGCTTCTTTCCCGTCAATCATTCCTTCATCCATATTGATATCGATGATTTGGGCACCACCATTCACTTGTTCTAAAGCGACAGCGACAGCAGACTCGTAGTCTCCTGATTGAATGAGTTTTAGGAAAGCCCTTGAGCCTGTCACATTTGTCCGTTCTCCGATATTCACGAAATTGCTTTCTTTTGAAACAATGAGCGGTTCTAAGCCTGAAAGATGAAGTGTAAGTTTTTCCATATTCAAAACTTTCTCGGTTTATATTGCTGAGCCATTTCCGATATTTCTTGTATGTGCTCGGGAGTTGTCCCACAGCATCCTCCGATAATATTAATGAGGCCTTCTTCTAAGAATGTTCTGATCTGTTCACGCATGATTTCGGGAGATTCCTCATATTCTCCAAATTCATTTGGTAATCCGGCATTGGGATGTGCGCTAACTGGAAAAGCAGATTTCTTGTTAAGAATCTGAAGATAGGGCCGCATCATATTGGCGCCTAAAGCACAATTTAATCCAATACTCAATAATGGGATATGCGACAATGAGATTAGAAACGCTTCTGTGGTCTGGCCTGTTAAGGTTCGGCCACTTTGGTCAGTGATGGTGCCTGAAACCATAATTGGTAGAATCATTTCTTTTTCACTAAAGACTTCTTGAATTGCGAAAAGTGCTGCTTTTGCATTAAGGGTGTCAAATACAGTTTCCACCAATAATAAATCAACACCTCCGTCAATCAGCGCATTAACTTGTTCTTTATAGGCTACTTTCAAGGCATCAAATGTAATTGCCCTATAACCTGGGTCATTTACGTCAGGAGAAATGGAAGCTGTTCGATTTGTAGGACCAATTGAACCTGCAACAAAACGAGGCTTATCCGAATATTCATTCGCCACCTCTTTTGCGATACGGGCACTTTCATAATTAATGTCCTTTACAGCGTACTCTAAATCGTAATCGGCCTGTGCAATGCTCGTTCCAGAAAATGTATTGGTTTCTACAATATCTGCTCCTGCGTCAAAATACGCGCGGTGAATATCTTTAATAATTTCTGGTCGCGTGATCGACAACAGGTCATTATTTCCTTTCAAAGGTTTATGGTGTTCCTCGAACGCCCCCTCCCTAAAGTCAAATTCCTCAAACTTATGTCTTTGAATCATGGTTCCCATGGCGCCATCAAGCACTAATATATGGTCTTCCAAAAGGGATTCAATAGTTATTTTCATGTATTAAATAAAGCGAAGAAGGGTGAGGTGATCACACTAACTTATCTATCGGAATATATCCGTTGGAATTGGCACCTTATCTATGTTAAACAGGTTGCCAAGGAATCAAAGGGCCACTCCCTCATCCTTTCTTCATAAGTTTATAAAAAGAACTTTTAATAAAAGTAATGTAAATAGTTTTTTAACCCAATTTTTTGATCAAAAAAGTTGATGAATTTAAAATGTTTAAAGCCTCGAAGAATAAAAAAGCCCTGAAGAATGGCAGATGTAATTTTTAAGCTCTAATTGCATAAGAAGTGATTGAATNACCGATGGTTTTAGCTTGGACGATTCAAATATTTTATCAATATGAATCTGATTATGTTTTTTAATCGTTTTTATAATTCCTTCTTCTTCCTGAGAGAGGATTATGTGTTGGGTACAATTTTGATCCTCAGTAGTCATTTTCCAATTCATTAATTCAAATAAATCGTCGGGAGAGGTAATCATATGTGCCGCATTTGTTTTTATGAGCTGATTACATCCGCCAAATCCGTTTTTTACGATGGAATTCGGAAATGCCATTACCTCCCTTGAATAGCTGTTTGCCAGCTCAGCTGTGATCATTGAACCTCCTTTTAAGGGAGATTCGACTACAATAGTTACATCCGCCATACCTGCGATAATTCTGTTTCTTTGTGGAAAAGTATATTTATTAGGTTTTTGATTGAAATGAAATTCACTAATAAGAGCGCCTCCCTTTCTAATAATTTCCTTTGCCAAGGATCTATTTTCTGTGGGATAAATCATATTGAGTCCGTGTCCAAGTACTGCGGCGGTTGGCACTTCGTGAATTAAGCAGTATCTGTGCACTAGCGTGTCAATGCCTGAAGCCAAACCACTTACAACTAGAACATCTAAGCCCCTTAGCGAAGAAATGAGTTGATCTATGATTTGCTCGCTATTCATGGAGCATTTTCTTGTACCTACTATTGATAATATTTTCTTGTTTTTCAGACATGTCTCTCCCAAAACATTCAGCTGGATAGGCCCATCTTTACATTCTTTTAATTGGAATGGATATGTGTCATCATCCAAAAAAACAGAACGAATACGATGAGACCTGTTAAAGTCAAAATTTAGCTGCGCCTTTCTAAGTGCTTTTTCTCTTTTCATTTTTTGGAGTGTGCTGATAGCCAGTCCTGTCTGAAAATGTAAATTTGAATAAGTCTCTTCAAAAATTGAATTAAGTCCACCTGTTCGTTTTCTAAGAATTTTGAATTTACTTTTTTTGAATCCATGAAGGTATGCGGCGGCGATTTTATATAGTTCCTTTTGTTTCTCCAAAATTTTAGTAGTTTCGTTATATTAAGATAACAAAATTTTAGATGAGATTTAGCTTTCGATTCCTTCTTTTATTTTCTCTTTGTTTCAACTTTTTTAATCCTTATTCACAAGTGAGTGGTGTCGTCAAGGACGGTAACTCGCGCGAGCTTTTAGTTGGTGCAAGAGTGGAGGTGATGGGCGGTGGAACAAGAACTGCATGTGACGTTAATGGAGAATTTACGCTTTCTGTAAGTGAATACCCAGCTTGGATAAAATGTTCAATTGCTGGATATATGCCGGACTCTATTCAAGTCAAAAAAGCGCAAGTAATTTCTTTTGAGCTTTTTGAGCAAGTTTTAGAAATGAGGGCTGTTGTTGTTTCTGCAGGTAGGAGAAACCAAAATGTTGAGGATGTTTCTGTGTCCATGGAAATCATTACACCAGAGTTAATTAATAATAAGGGTTATTCTAACCTAGAGCAGGTTGTTGACCAAAGTCCAGGCGTTTATGCTATGGATGGACAGGTGAGTATAAGGGGTGGCGGTGGTTTTGCATATGGTGCGGGAAGTCGAGTACTGCTTTTATGGAATGGTATACCTCTGATGTCTCCTGATGTAGGAGATGCAAAATGGAATGCGATTCCTATGGAGCAAGCTTCACAAATTGAAATCATGAAAGGAGCCTCTTCTGTGCTTTATGGAAGCGGAGCCTTGAATGGGGTTATAGCACTCAGTGAAAAGGAACCTGGACCGAAAGGTACCTTTAAAGCAAAAATTCAATCAGGAATCTATGACAATCCAAGGCGCAGCTCCATGAGATGGTGGGATAAAAATCCAACCTTTCATTTGGCTGACCTTTATTACGGTAAGTCAAAGAAAAATAGCGGTTTTACGATAGGAGCGAATGCATATATA
Organism: Cryomorphaceae bacterium; assembly: GCA_002683585.1. The sequence continues at coordinate 2,285 of NYTQ01000039.1, read as the reverse complement.
GATTCTGGTTTTAGAAAAGAGGAAAATGAGGAGCGCTACCGTTTAAACGGCTCATTTTATTTCAAACCAGAAAAAAATAAAAACCTGAAGGCAGGTCTTTCCTACAATTTGCAGTATCAGGATATGGGCGTTTTTGTTCTTTGGAAAAATGATTCTATGGGTCTAGAGCCTCAGGACAATACAATTGATCGTCAAAAATCAATAAGGGTTAGTGTTGACCCATACCTTAAGTTGTATGACAAGTTTAAAAACAAGCATTACTTTAGGTCGAGGTACTATTTAGTTACCACAGGAAATACAAAAAACATATATGCCAGTTCTTTGGCGGAGATGTATTATTTTGATTATCAATTCCAGCGAAATATTAGTGCCGGTAATACCTTGACTGCAGGTTTTTCCAACACGAATAATCGGGTTGTAAGTGGTGTGTTTGGAGATCATTTGTCTGAAAATGCGGCTGCATATGCCCAGCTGGAAAGCAAATTCAGGAAAATGGACTTGTCTCTTGGAATGCGATTGGAGTGTTATAAGATTGATACCTTAGATTTCGATTCGAATATTTATTTTAATTATCTCAACAAGGACGAAGTATTAGACTCTCTAGCCGTTCCTATTTATCCTGTTTTTAGAGCTGGTTGGCATTATGAGCTTGCGCCTAGCTCGCACATTAGGGCGTCCATAGGACAAGGAATCCGTTTCCCGTCAGTGGCTGAAAGATTTGTTTCAACCTCGGTGGGAGGATTAATCATTTTCAATAATCCCGACCTTAAGCCAGAAAAAGGATGGGCAGCAGAAATAGGCTATAAGCAGATCCTGAAAATGGGGGATTGGAAAGGTTATTTTGATGTTTCGGGATTCCTCAATCAGTATAGCAATATGGTTGAGTTTACTTTCGGTATTTATAACCCAGATACCATTGCCTTATCTACCGACCCTAATGATGATTTAGGCTATATTTTAAACTGGGTCGGTTTTCAGGCACAAAATGCTGAAAGAGCAAGAATTGCAGGTCTGGAATTTTCTTTTAACAGCATGGGTAAAATAGGTGATGTTGAGCTAACCTCTTTGCTCGGATATACCTACATGGATCCTGTGAGCTTAAATCAAGATTCTATTTACAGACAAACTTTTTCCGATACAAGTGTAAATCTGCTGAAATATCGCTTCAGACATTTAGCAAAGGTCGATATTCAGGCAACCTACAAGAAGTTCTTTGTTGGGTTTAGTTGTAGATATAATAGCTACATGCAAAACATCGACGCAGTTTTCGAGGAAGATGTAGACCCTACAGATGCCGAGCTATATATTTTACCTGGTTTAGCCGACTATAGAGCTAAATTTAACAAAGGGAGCTTTGTAGTTGATACGAGAATGGGTTATAAAATTAATGATAGCATGAAAATAAACTTCATTGCCAACAACCTTTTAAACGCAGAGTACGTAACAAGACCCGGAGACATACAACCTCCACGAAGTTTTGTTTTGCAGCTTCAGTTTCAATTTTAAAGAGAAATCATATGCGGAAAATTTTATTCATTCTTTGTTTGGGTGTACTGCCCTTCTTTTCATTCGGTCAATTAACAGGTGTTGTAACGGATCTAAATTCGGGAGAAGCCATTATAGGCGCTAAGGTTTTCGCTTCAGACGGGAATAAAGCAATTACGAATTTTGATGGTGAATTTACATTAAAGACAACTTCTTTTCCTGTGACCTTAGTCACTAAGATGCTTCAATATAATACCGACTCAACTGTTGTCGATTCACCGGGAAAGGTAAAGATAAAACTAGGCGAACCTGTTACGGATCTTCAAATGGTTGTTGTTTCTGCGGGCCGCAGAAAACAAGCCATAGAAGAAGTACCGGTATCGATTGAAATTATTAAACCCGAGCTAATCGATAACAAGGGTATTACGAGTCTAGATCAGGCGATAGAACAAACACCGGGAGTCTCTACCTTTGATGGTCAGGTAAGTATTCGCGGAGGAAGTGGCTTTTCTTATGGCGCGGGGAGTCGAGTTTTACTTTTGTGGAATGGAATGCCGCTATTGTCGGCGTATGCGGGAGACACGCAATGGAACGCAATACCCATAGAGCAAGCCGCTCAAATTGAGGTAATGAAAGGAGCCTCATCTGTACTTTATGGAAGTGGAGCCTTAAACGGAATTATTGCCATTAGGGAGCGTGAACCGGGAGCCACTCCTGTAACAAAGCTTAAAGTTCAATATGGTGTTTACGACAACCCAAGACGAGCCTCTTTAAAATGGTGGGATACCAATCCAATGACC
>NYTQ01000038.1 GCA_002683585.1 Cryomorphaceae bacterium | reverse complement strand
TTATCTATTTTTAAGGAGTGCTCTAACGTAATTGCTAGATACCCAAGAATAAAAACAACTAGAATAAATACTTCCATAGCTTAAATAAGTTGGTTAAGTGCGATTTCAAAGGCTGATTTTGCCAAGCCCGAGGTTTGGTTGTTTACGTTGTATGTGGCTTCTAAAGCGTCCTTAATCGTAGTACTTGTATCCTCGAAGATCTCATGATCCTCAAGTTTTTTCAAGTCGTTTGACATCAGATAGGCAAAAACTCTAGCCATACCACAATTTGCGATAAAGTCAGGAATAAGTGCAATTGATTCATCTGCCTGTTCAGCGATAGAACCAAAAAATATTTCGGGATCTGCAAAAGGAACATTAGCGCCTGCCGAAATAACCTTTACACCAGCTGTAATCATGCGGTCTAATTGTTCTTTCGAAATCATTCTAGATCCTGCACATGGAATAAATACGTCAGCTGGAGTATCCCAAATACGTGNATTGACATCATCATAGCTTTCCATATCTTNTGCTACGAGTTCGTTNCCGTTTTTATTTANGAATAATTCTGTTANTTCTTCGAAATTATATCCATCCGTATTGATTAATCCACCAACTCTGTCTATAATTCCGACAACTTTAGCTCCACTTTGCGCCAAATAGAATGCCGCTGCCGAACCAACATTTCCCCATCCTTGAACAATGACTCTTTTGTTGTNNAATGAACCGCCCCAAATAGCGTAATAATGCTTGATAGATTCTGCGACACCGTAACCAGTNATCATATCGGCAATGACATATTTTCTTGCAACGGATGGTGTGTAGCTTTGGTCTTCAATCACCTTTAGAACACCTTGCCTCAATTGACCTATTCTGTTGATCTTCTGTGCTTCTTTTGGTTGGAAATGACCATTAAAGACACCTTCTTGTGGATGCCATACACCACAATCTTCCGTAATTGGAATAACCTCGTGTATTTCGTCAACATTCAAATCTCCTCCTGTTCCGTAGTAATGTTTAAGTAAGGGAGATACNGCTGCNTACCATCTCCTTAAAACATCCTCTTTTCTTGGGTCTTTGGGATCAAAATTTATTCCTGATTTAGCACCGCCTATTGGAGGTCCTGCAACAGTAAATTTTATTTCCATTGTTTTTGCAAGAGATTCTACTTCTCGTTTATCCAATCCTTTTCTCATTCTTGTACCACCACCAGCAGCACCGCCTCGAAGCGAATTGATGACGACCCAACCCTTGGCATCGGTTTCAGAATCGCTCCATTCAAACACGATTTCGGGTTGCTTATTTTCAAATCTCTCTAATAATTCTTTCATGAGTAAGTTTCATTCAAATTGTGAACAAAAATAACAAATCCCCAATGCAAACGATTGATTTTTTTTCAATTAGCTACATTAGGGTTGTGGATAAGTGGGATATCCGGGTTTATGATATACGCCAGTACTTAGTGAAAGCGCTGAGCCTGTAACTGTTTGGATTGTCGTTGCGCGATTCAATAGGTAACAATAACCGAGAAATGCGAAAATCAAGGCCTCTTTNAAGTCGATAACTTGCTCATCCGGGACAATAATNTTTCCGAAATAACTTTTTTTAAGCTCATTGATGAGGAATTTATTTTTCACACCACCACCACTTAAGTATACAGATGATATATTATTGGNTTTCAGTGTATGCGTAATTTGTGTTGCGATGTGCGTAGAAACTGTNCTTAAAATAGTTTTAGGATCTAAATNNTCAGAAATTAACGGATAGAAGTTTTCATCAAGCCATTCAGTGCCCAAGGATTTGGGTGCATTTTTGGTATAATACCCGAGCTTATTTAGCTTTTGTAAAAGCATTTTGTTNAATGCGCCGGCTTTNGCAAAATCTCCATTTTTGTCATAATCTGCATTTAANAAGGCGGCATACTTGTTTAAAGGCAAATTACTTGGGCATATATCAAAAGCTTGAATTTCGTTTTTGACCTTAAAGCTGATATTGCAGAATCCTCCTAGATTTATAAATGCTTCTGCTTTCCCCTTGAATAATTGGAAATCACCAATCGGNACAAGAGGTGCACCCTGACCTCCAGCCACAACATCAAGCGTTCTAAAGTCATTGATGACAGGTATTCCGGTATGATAGGCAATCGTACTTCCACAACCAAGCTGCAAGGTAAAGCCATTTTCAGGCTGATGCAAAATTGTTTGACCGTGAGAAGCAATCGCGTCAATATTATTTTGGTCAAGTTTATTTTGTTCAATAAACGTGTTGATTTGCGCTGCGAAAAATAGACCAATTGCCTTATCTAAAATTTGTGCTTCATCAATTTTTAGTTCATGTGCTTTTTTGATAGCTTCTTCTAAATCAGAAGGATAGCTCACAGTGTTGNTGCAAATGATTGTATAGTCAACCTCNCCTTCATTTTCCTCAAATTTTACAAGGACTATATCTAGCCCATCTAGAGAAGTGCCACTCATTAGTCCTATCAAATTTTTTATCCTCATGAGCTTTTTCTTTTCCCCTTAGAATTAAGTATTTTTGTCAAAAATAAATTAAATTTTACCAATATGAATTTTGAGTTATCCGAAGAGCATNTNNCCGTTAAAGAAGCAGCAAGAGATTTTGCTCAAAACGTTTTNAAGNCTGGAGTAATNGAAAGNGANAATAAGCANGAGTTTCCTNCNGCNCANATNAAGGAGCTTGGNGAGNTNGGTTTTATGGGTATGATGGTTTCNCCNGANTATGGNGGNAGNGGTATGGATACGCTTTCATATGTTTTGGCNATGGAGGAGATNTCAAAAATCGATGCCTCAACCTCTGTTTGTATGTCGGTGAATAATTCATTGGTTTGTTGGGGAATTGAAAAATTTGGAACCGAAGCACAAAAACAAAAATATTTAATACCATTGGCTTCGGGCAAAAAGATTGGTGCTTTCTGTTTGTCAGAACCAGAAGCAGGTTCAGATGCTACCTCTCAGAAGACAAGTGCAATAGATATGGGAGACCACTATTTATTGAATGGTACAAAAAATTGGATTACAAATGGTTCCTCTGCAAGCACCTATATTGTGATTGCGCAGACAAATGCAGAAGCAGGTCACAAAGGGATCAATGCCTTTATCATTGAAAGAGGCATGGAAGGATTTATCGTGGGTGCAAAAGAAGACAAATTGGGTATTAGAGGAAGTGATACACATACGTTACTTTTCAATGATGTTAAAGTNCCAAAAGAAAATAGGATAGGTGAGGATGGATTTGGATTTACCTTTGCGATGAAAGTNCTTTCTGGCGGANGAATAGGTATTGCAGCGCAGGCACTTGGCATTGCAGCGGGAGGNCTCGAGCTTTCGACAGCATATTCAAAAGAGAGAAAAGCATTTGGTAAAGAAATATACAAGCATCAAGCAATTGCATTTAAGCTTGCTGATATGGCAACTGAAATTGAAGCGGCTAGGTTATTGGTATATAAGTCGGCAATAGATAAGGATCAAGGTAAAAATTTCGACCAGTCAAGTGCGATGGCGAAGCTCTATGCATCAAAAGTAGCCATGGAGCAAACAGTTGAAGCTGTTCAAATACATGGTGGATACGGATTTGTGAAAGAATACCATGTGGAGAGATTAATGCGAGACGCAAAAATCACCCAAATTTATGAAGGAACTTCTGAGGTCCAAAAGATTGTAATATCTAGAGGNGTTCTGAAGGGATAATCAATTTTTATTCTTTTGATTAGTCGTCTTTTTCAGACACTTTATTGCATAGCGTATATGGCCCTGGGAATTGATCATTGAGTTGAATAATCCGATGCATATTCCTTTTTTATCGAATATGAATGTCACCCTTCCAGGAATAAGACCAAATAAATTTTTCGGTACATTGAATAATGCTCGAAGCGATTCATTTCGATCTGAAATTAAATGATAATTCAGATTGAATACATTTGAGAAAGACAAATGAGATTTTTCCGAATCTGAAGAAACGCCGATAANCTCACAATCGTATTGCTGAAATTCGGCATAGCTGTCTCGAAATACGCAGGCCTCTTTTGTGCATCCCGGCGTAAAATTTTTTGGATAAAAAAAGAAGACGATATTTTTGCTACCAATGATATCACTGAATGGAATAGGNTTACCGTGCTGATTATTAAAAGCTATTTTCGGACATGGTTCTCCTATCTTCATAATTTACCAAGACCTTTTTTATATCTGTGTAATGCTCTTTCTCTTGCGAATTTATGCTCAACGATTGGTTTNGGGTATTTTTCTGTCCCAAATTCTGGAATCCATTTTCTAATGTAAANAAAATCTTTGTCAAATTTTTGCTGNTGCGTCGTTGGGTTGAAAATCCTAAAATAGGGCGCGGCATCACAACCACAACCAGCAGCCCATTGCCAACCACCAGTGTTACTCGCCAATTCAAAATCAAGAAGCTTTTCAGCAAAATATGCAGCCCCAAGCCTCCAGTCTAATAGNAGATGCTTTGTAAAAAAGGAAGCTACAATCATACGCACTCTGTTGTGCATAAATCCTGTNTNATTTAATTCTCTCATCCCTGCATCGACCATGGGGTATCCTGTTTTACCTTGACACCACAGCTCAAAATCGTCCATGTTTTTTTCCCATTCAATGAGGTCNTATTGCTTTCTAAAGGAATTTTCAGCAGAATGCGGAAAGTGAAAAAGGATCATTTGGTAAAAGTCCCGCCAGATCAGCTCATTGAGATAAGTTTCGCTACGCTTTAAACTTTTATTGACTAGTGAACGAATGCTAATTGTACCAAACCTCAGGTGAATACTAAGCAGAGANGTTCCACTAGCNGNAGGGAAATTTCTTTTTTCTTGATACTGGTTGATTGTTTGTGACTCAAGCGACTTCTTTGGGAAGCTCATTTGACTTTCAACAAAGCCCATATCCTGCAACGATATTAGGTTCTGAATCGTTTTGCATTTAAAAAGGGCAGCAGTATTTTTTTCACTAGGGTAGGAGGCGGTGTAATTTTCATTAAAATAAGCTTTCCATTTCCGAGAATATGGTGTGAAGACTGTATATGGTAGACCGTCTGCTTTCAATACTTCTTCTTTTTCAAATACGACGTGGTCTTTTGCACCGAGGAATGAAATATTATTTTCCTTTAGCTTGGTATATAAATACGAGTCTCTTGACCTTGCATAGGGCTCATAATCTCTATTGGTATATACNAAGGCGGCTTCGTNTTCTTTTGCCAATTTGGGAATAAGCAATTTTGGATCACCATATGCAACAATTAGGTCAGAGCCTAGTTTTTGATATGCTTTTTTGAGTTCAGAAATTTCGTGGTGCAGGAAAGATACCCTAGCGTCTTGTTTCGGTAATCTATCAAGAATATAGGTGTCAAAAATAAAAACTGGAATTACCGCATCGGATTCAATTAAGGCTTTGTGTAATCCTGAATTATCAGCTATTCTGATATCTCGTCTATGCCAAAATAGTNCATTTTTAGGTTCCATACTTTANTTTGGTTTTGCGTAATTTAAGGACTTAANCTTGGNTAAGGTATAGTAATCAGTAAGGCCCGCGATATTTACGCCTTTNAGCGCTTGAAAGTTGAGTNTATATTTATTTTNATNCAATNATTCGGGCTNTGAAACTGANATAACTTTTCCAATAATTAATCGCGTTTTGTTTGATTTTATCTCCACGTCATCATGCAGTTCAAGTGTAATATGAAGGGGTGATTCTGCAACAAAGGGACACCTTATTTTNTCTTTATACACAGCCGTTAGTCCGACCTCTTTAAATTCGTTTATCCCTTTTGTGTATCGCGCGGANGTTTGGTGTGCTTCTTCAAAAAAATCTTCAGTGATTAGATTGAAGCTATAATGCTTGTATTTTAGAATATTCTGATAAGTATGTCTATCCACTGTTGTGGGCCTCTGAATAAATCCAAGTAAAGGCGGGTTTGCNCCAATGTGTATAATCGAATTGAAAATNGCTAAGTTTTCATCCTNACCCTCACCAGAACCAATTAGATATCCTGGTTTNGCACCTGAAAGTGCATTAAAAAATGTGGTGAATTCGTGCCTGCCTAATTCTTTAAATTCTTCTACCTTGATTGTCTCTAACTTATGAGTCATTGCTCAGTAATTTAGATGCCATCGTAGACGACTACGTTATTTTCAGTTTCCCATAGCTTAACAGATAGGTCAAATTTTTGCTCGAGCTTTGCTCTAAGTAAATCATAACAAACCATGCTAATATGTTCCGCAGTAGGAATTAGGTTTTTAAACTCGGGACAGTCCTCATTAAGGTTACGATGATCGAATCGTTCAATAACCTCATCATTGATGATTCCTTTTAAAATCTTAAGGTCTATGACATANCCTGTTTCTGGATCAATTGGTCCATCAATCCAAACCTCGAGTTTGTAATTGTGTCCATGGAAATTATAATTATTACATTTTCCAAAAACTTCATCATTTTTTTCATCAGACCAATCTGGACGNTAAAGTCTATGCGCAGCGTTAAAGCTGGCCTTTCTACATACTTTCATTAGAAATAAGCTTTGAGTGATTTCCTGTATTGCTGAATGATGAGCTTAAACCAAAAGGTATAGTCATCTGGGGATTTTTCCATGTTTGCTTCAAGATCATCAATGGACATCCATGAAAAAGCCATCGCTTCATCTGTNTTAATGTGNGGAGTATCGTCTGTTTTACCAACAAATACATGGTCTAACTCATGCTCAATCAAACCGTTTTCAAAGTCACATTTGTATTGGAATTTNAAAGCAAATTCTAAATCTGCTGACATTCCCATTTCTTCTTTGAGTCTTCTGTTAGCCGCTTCTAGAGCATCCTCACCGGGATAAGGGTGACTACAACAAGTGTTTGTCCAAAGGCCCGGTGAATGATATTTCCCAAGCGCTCTTCTTTGCAACAGTATTTCATTTTTTGAATTCACAATAAGAACCGATAGTGCTCTGTGAAGCTCGCCTTTCTCATGGGCAAGCAATTTTTCCATAGCTCCTATTGGGTTGTCTTGATTGTCAACCAATTGCACTTCAATCATGCTATAATATGTTAAGATTGTGCCGTACGTATGATGTAACAAGAATTCTAGCTTTCTTGCGGTTTGGTATACGCACTCTTTCTTCTAGTATTCTTTCNGCTTTTGTTCTTTTAATTTTCTTAAATAGCTTGAAATAGTATTTATAAGCCATATAAACACCAAATCTCGCTCTTTTAGGAAGCATGAGAATACCTTCATACCCCAGTCTGAAGTCCTTTTCTATATCNGCTTCAATTTCTTTTTTGACGATATTATTGAAATCATTCATATTGATTCCAGGAAAATAGGTTCTACCCANCTCGTTAAAGTCATCATTTAAATCCCGCAGGAAATTAATTTTTTGGAATGCAGACCCAAGCTTCATAGCATTCATTTTCAATCTTTGGTATTCGCTATCCTCTCCACTGACAAATATTTTTAAACACATTAGACCCACTACCTCTGCCGAACCTAAAATATATTTCTCATAAGTATCCTTGTCATANACCTTTTTATCTAAATCCATTTCCATGGAATTCATGAAAGTTTCAATAAGGTCTAATGGAACCCGATATTTATTCACTGCCCATTGAAAGGAATTTAAAATAGGATTCAATGAGATTCCCTTTTCTATAGCGTCATAAGTATCTTTTTTAAATTCGGCTAGTAGAATTTCTTTATCATAACCATCAAATGAATCAACAATTTCATCCGCAAAACGAACGAAACCATAGATTGAATATANGGGTCTATGTAACTCTTTGTTTAAAAAACGAATTCCCAACGAAAATGAAGTGCTGTAACGACGTGTCGTCATTTTACTCATGTCTTGGCTTAAGTTATCAAATATGGCTTTCATCCTATGAATGGTTTTTAAGTACGTATTTTGCGACAACTTCTCCCGATACAATTGAAGGCGGAACTCCAGGTCCAGGTACGGTCAATTGACCNGTGTAATAGAAGTTATCTAAATTTTTATTTCTCAATGACGGCTTTAAGATAGCAGTTTGNCGCAAAGTATTGGCCAATCCGTATGCATTTCCTTTAAATGCATTGTAGTCATTTTTAAAATCTTCAATGCAAAAACTCTTTTTGTATACGATATTACTAGCGATATCGTTACCAGTTTTTTCCTTGAATCGTTTGAGCAAAATATTAAAATATTTTTCTCTAGTTTCCTCGTTGTCGTCTAAATCTGGGGCTATGGGTATAAGGAAAAATAAGTTTTCACTTCCCTCTGGAGCTACACTTGCATCTGTTAAGGATGGAGCACAAACGTAAAACAGAGGAGCGCTTGGCCATTTTGGGTCTTTGTAAATTTCTATACCGTGCTGCTCTAAGGATTCATCAAAGAAAAGGTTGTGGTGTTGTACGTCCTTCAACTTTTTATCTATGCCTACATAAAATAAAAGACAGGAAGGCGCCATAACTCGTTTGTCCCAATATTTTTGGGAATAATTGGCATGACCATTCAACAATTTTTTATCAGTATGCTGATAGTCGGCCCCTGATATAATGATGTCTGCTGAGTATTTTCCTTTCGTTGTAACTACACTTTTTATTTTTCGATCTTCTTTATCAAATGAAATTACTTCTTCACCTGTTATGAATTTTACTTTATTTTCTAGCGCAATTTTTTCAAAGGCCTCTATAAATTTATGCATTCCTCCTTCAGGATACCATGTTCCTAGTTTAATGTCCGCATAGTTCATGAGAGAGTATAGGGCAGGTGTTTCGTTCGGCATAGCACCCAAAAATAAAACGGGAAATTCAAGTAAACCAATAATTTTTTCATTCGAGAAATAACTTCTAATGAATTTTCCGAAAGATGAAAAAAGATTCATACTCAGTAATCCTTTGAGCACTTTTTTGTTTGCAAATTCAAAGACGCTCATACTTGGTTTGTAAACCAAATCCTGCATACCAACCTGATACTTGACCTCAGCATCTTTTAAGAAGGCTCTCAATTTTAATGCGCTTCCTTTTTCATTTTCCTCGAACCATTCCTCCAAGGCTTTCATGTCAGCGGGAACGTCTGTGTGAGTTGCGTCTTTCCAATAAACTCTGTATGACGGATCTAGACGTTTTAGGTTGTAAAAATCACTAGTAGTATGATTGAATTTATTGTAGAAATCTTCAAATACATCTGGCATCCAATACCAGCTCGGTCCCATATCGAATGTAAAACCTTCTTTGCTAAACTTTCTAGCCCGACCACCGATTTGATCATTTTTTTCAATTATCGTTACATCATGTCCTTCTTTGGCCAGAAAAGAAGCCGAAGAGAGGCTTGATATACCTGAACCAATAACAATAATCTTCAGCGCCATTTTCTAATTTAAAGTGTAAGAGTAATCTGGCAGTAAATCTATTAATTTTTTTCGTGCTATGAATATTCTACTTTTCACAGTTCCTATTGGAATATTTAGTTGGTCTGCTATCTCCTTGTATTTGAAACCTTTGAAGTGTAATATGAAAGGATCTTTATATTCAGGGCTTAAACTCTCAATTTTTTCTTCAATATCTTTCGTTGCAATTTGAGAAACTGGTGTTTGCTCATGCCCCTTACTATTTGTAATCAAATACAACTCTTTCGAATTATCGAAAATTGTTCCGGATTTCACTTTACGACGGTATTGATTGATGAAAATGTTTCTCATTATCGTAAAAACCCAAGCTTTGAAGTTCGTTTGAGGCGTGTAATAGGTTTTGTAGTTAATGGCCTTCAGCATGGTATCCTGCGTAAGGTCTTTGGCATCCTCCATATTTCNTGTAAAACTGAGGGCAAAAGATTTAAGATTGTTCTCAATATCCATTAGTGCTTCATTGAATTCGATGGTCGACATAGTATTTTGTTTAATGTTTACACCGTAAATGTAAACAAAAAATGTTTAACAAAACAAGTAAAAGGTTAAACAAAATTANTCTNAGGAGGCTANATTNGCNTTGTAANCCNTTTAAATACTAGGAAAAACCGGAAATCATTTTTTTTACAATTTCTTCTATCCCAATACTATTTTTCCATTTCCAATCCTCTTTTGCTGCAGAGTCATCAATTGAATTTGGCCAAGTATCNGCTATTTCTTGTCTGAAGTCTGGTTTGTAATCGATTCTAAAATCAGGNATTTTCTTTTGAATTTCAATCGCGAGATCTTTTGGATTNAAACTNANACCNGCTAANTTATANGAGCTGCGANTCATTATTTGCTCTNTTGGCGCTTCCATAATTTCAATGGTTGCGCGTATTGCATCAGTCATATACATCATGGGTAAATTTGTTTCCTCATTCAGGTAGCATGTATATTTGCCATCTCTCAATGCGTTAATGAATATGTCAATTGCATAATCCGTTGTACCACCTCCAGGCGCACTTTTATATGATATTAAACCTGGATATCTAATACTTCTTACGTCTACATCATATTTTTTAAAGTAATATTCGCACCAGCGCTCTCCTGCAAGTTTTGAAATACCATAGACAGTACTAGGTTCCATTATCGTATGCTGGGGGGTCAAGTTCATAGGTGAATTTGATCCAAAAACGGCAATTGAGCTAGGCCAAAATATTTTTGCTAATTTTTTATTTTTCGCAAGCTCAAGTACATTAAATAATCCTTGCATGTTAAGCTCCCAAGCAAAATGCGGTTTTTTTTCAGCTGTGGCTGACAGCAGCGCAGCGAGCAAATACACCTGTTGGATATCATTTTGAACAACGATTTCTTCTAGCTGAATGTGATCCATTATATCCAATTGGAAGTATGGGCCTTCATCAATAGAAGGTGGACATTTCTCCTTTATATCTGAGGCAACTACATTTTTGATACCGTATAGTTTTCGCAATTCAATAACAAGCTCTATACCTATTTGCCCACAAGCACCAACAACAAGAATTTTCGACATAGCTAAGATTTGCTACAAAAATAACCTTTGAAATTAAATAATCATCAAAACTGATATTCGTCATTTTTTATTGATTGAATAGACCCGTAATTTGTGTAAGGTGATTTTTTATTAATTTCATTGATATTATGCCATTTTATAGAAAATTGGGTTCAATACCCCACAAAAGACATACTGTATTTCGACAACCTAATGGGGAGCTCTACCATGAACAACTTTTTGGAACCATCGGTTTTGACGGAATGTCGTCGTTATTATACCATGTTCAGCCTCCTACAAGGGTTAAAGAAATAAAAGGCTCTAAAGATATTAGCCCTAAAATAGCCGTTGCCAAAAATATGCAAATGCGCGCCTTTAAGGGATTTGATGTACCAATTATTGACGATTTAATAGATGCGCGAATACCAGTGTTGACGAATAGTGATGTTACTATACATCTTTCTAGGCCGAAAAATCTCAGCGAAGATTATTTTTATAAGAATGTGGATGCAGATGAAGTAATATTTATTCACGAAGGGAAAGGTACATTGAAGACTCAGGTGGGTAACATTGAATTTTCATATGGAGATTATTTAGTAGTTCCGCGCGGTATGATTTATCAAATGAATTTTGAGGACCACCAGAATAGACATTTTATTGTGGAATCNGCNCATCCTATTTATACACCGAAAAGATACCGAAATTGGTTTGGTCAATTGNTAGANCANTCACCGTTTTGTGAACGTGATTTAAGAACTCCAGAAAACTTGGAAACCCANAATGAAACNGGAGAATTCNTGGTGAAGATTAAAAAAGAAGGTGTTTTATATGAATATGTTTATGANACTCATCCTTTTGATGTTGTTGGATGGGATGGATATAATTTCCCTTATGCTTTTTCTATTCATGATTTTGAACCGATTACAGGGCGAGTTCATCAGCCTCCACCAGTGCATCAAACATTTGAAACTTCTGCATTTGTAATATGCTCATTCTGCCCGCGTATGTATGACTACCATCCAGATGCGATTCCTGCACCATATAACCATAGCAACATTGATTCTGATGAGGTTTTGTATTATGTGGATGGTGATTTTATGAGTAGAAATGACATTTCTAAAGGACAGATAACACTTCATCCCTCTGGTATTCCTCATGGTCCGCATCCAGGCGCTTATGAGCGTAGCATAGGAAAAGAAAAAACAGAAGAGCTTGCTGTTATGGTGGATACTTTTAAGCCTTTAAAAATCACAGCGCAAGCTATTTCAATAGAAGCCAAAGATTACTACAAATCTTGGATACATTAATTATACTTTAAAAAAAGACCATGAAAGAAGTAAAGAACGTAGATTACGGATTAGAAAAAATCTTCCAAGGTGCGCAGGATTTCTTGCCCTTATTAGGGACAGATTATGTGGAGTTTTATGTGGGTAATGCAAAGCAATCTGCTCATTTTTATAAAACAGCATTTGGCTTTCAATCCTATGCTTACAAAGGACTAGAAACAGGAAGTAAAGATTCTGTTTCATATGTTTTGAAGCAAGATAAAATACGTCTTGTTTTGACAACACCATTGAATTCAAAATCACCGATCAATGACCACATTGTCAAGCATGGTGACGGTGTTAAGGTAGTTGCATTGTGGGTTGATGATGCACGCAAGGCATATGAGGAAACAACCAAAAGAGGTGCAAAGTCTTACATGGAGCCGACTCTTGAAAAAGACGAACATGGAGAGATAGTACGTGCAGGTATTTATACCTACGGAGAGACAGTTCACATGTTTGTTGAGCGTAAGAATTATGAAGGAACTTTTTTACCCGGTTTTAGAAAATGGGAATGCGATTACAATCCGAAATCTGTTGGTTTAAAATATATTGATCATATGGTTGGAAATGTGGGCTGGGGTGAAATGGATACTTGGGTTAAATGGTACGAAGATGTTATGGGCTTTGAAAATTTCCTCTCTTTTGACGATAAGCAAATTCATACTGAATATTCTGCGCTGATGAGTAAGGTGATGTCAAACGGTAATGGTCGGATTAAATTTCCAATTAATGAACCCGCAGAAGGTAAAAAGAGATCTCAGATTGAGGAGTATTTGGACTTTTATGAAGGTTCTGGTGTGCAACATGTCGCTGTCGCAACCAATGATATAATCAGCACTGTTAAGGAAATGAGACAGCGGGGTGTGGAGTTTTTAAGCACGCCTCCTGATGAGTATTATAAGGCAGTTCCTGTGCGCCTGGAGGAACATAATCATGAGCTGCGTGAAGATATTGAAACGCTTAAAGGTCTCGGAATTATGATTGATGCTGATGAGGAAGGTTATTTACTGCAAATATTTACAAAGCCAGTTGAAGACCGACCAACTTTATTTTTTGAAATTATTCAAAGAATGGGTGCGAGAGGTTTTGGCGCGGGTAATTTTAAAGCGCTTTTTGAATCCATTGAGAGGGAACAGGCGAGTCGCGGTACCTTGTAGGCAAATTTATTAAGATAGTTTTAGAGAAGGGTTTAAAACCTTAAACGGTCATTATATCTTTCTCTTTAATTTCGAACAAGCCGTCAACATCTTTTGATGATCCATTTGTTATGTCTTGAATCTCAATTTCGGCATTTTTGAAATGGTCTTCTGAGAGTCCGTCGTTTTTTAGGTCTTTGACCATATCTAAGGCATCTTTTCTATTGTTTCTGATACCTATTTTTGCATTTTCAGCTTCTGCTTTTGCCTTTTTTACTAGATCTCTTCGTCTCTCCTCTGTGAGTGGTGGAACAGTAATAAGCAGTTGTTCGCCATTATTTTGAGGATTTAGTCCGAGATTGGAATCAATAATACCCTTTGAAATATCATTTAAAGTAGACTTTTCCCAAGGCTGAACAATCAATGTTCGGGCATCCATAACACTTACGTTTGCAACCTGCTGCAATGGTGTCATTGCTTCATAATATTCTACCATCACGCCTGAAAGCATAGAAGGTGAAGCTTTACCAGCTCTGATTTTGGCAAGC
Organism: Cryomorphaceae bacterium; assembly: GCA_002683585.1. The sequence continues at coordinate 6,319 of NYTQ01000038.1, read as the reverse complement.
TCACTGTCGAAATGCTCTATACTCTTTGCATTAGAGGATTTAAGCTCGTCGTAGATCATTGTTAATTCTTCTGTCATGATAAAAAATTTAATTGTGAACGACTGTTCCTATATTGGCTCCAGAGAGCACTTTTTCTAAATTCCCCTCGGTATCCATATCAAAAACAATAATAGGAAGGTTATTTTCTTTGCACAAGGTAAATGCAGTAAGGTCCATTACATTTAACCCTTTTTTGTATACTTCATCAAATGTAATAGCATCGTACTTAGTCGCATTTTCATCTTTTTCTGGATCAGCAGAATAAATTCCATCTACTCGTGTTCCTTTTAAAATCACATCGGCATTTATTTCAATTGCTCGAAGGGATGCCGCAGAGTCTGTGGTGAAAAAAGGGTTTCCTGTACCGGCCCCAAATATAACGACTCTTCCTTTTTCAAGATGTCTGACTGCTTTTCTTCGAATGAATGGTTCTGCAATTTCCTTCATTTCAATAGCAGATTGAAGCCGAGTATGGACACCATTGGATTCTAATGCTGATTGCAGGGCCATTGAATTGATCATTGTCGCAAGCATGCCCATATAATCTCCATGGGTTCGGTCCATTCCTCCTTGTTCTGCCTGAACTCCTCTGAATATATTTCCTCCTCCAATAACGATGGCTATCTCATGACCACTATCTCCAATTTGTTTAATTTGTTTGGCATAAGCATTGATTCTTTCATTGTCAATACCAAACTGTTTCGTTCCCATGAGGGATTCTCCACTTAGCTTCAGTAAAATTCTTTTGTATTTCATAGATATTTGGTTGAACAAATATATATAAATCAAGGAGGGTAAAAAGTAATAATCAAAAAAAAAGCTACCCGAAGATAGCTTTTCAAATTAGTTTTGAAGCTGACTAGCTAAGTGAGAACCTTTTGAAGTCAGAAACCGTTAAACCTTTTTCTGTATTATTTAGAAATTGTTCAACAGTAACTTTATTGTCTCTAACAAATTGTTGGCTAAGAAGTGTATTCTCCTTGAAGAATTTATTCAACCTACCCATCGCGATTTTTTCTGCCATTTCAGCTGGTTTACCTTCTTGAATGGCTTGATCTTTACCAACTTCAATTTCTCTTTCGATTGTTTTCGAGTCAATACCGTCTTTGCTGACAGCTAGAGGGTTCATTGCAGCAACTTGCATTGCAACTTGTTTACCTGCATCTTCCGCAACCTCAGAGCCACTATTCAGTGCTACTAGAGTTGCTAGCTGGTTTCCAGGGTGATTGTAAGCAACAACTCGGTCAGATTCCACTAACGTATATGCTGAAAGATCTAATTTTTCACCTAATACACCAATTTGCTCAGTTATTTTTTCATTAACAGAAAGTTTCTCATTATAAGCCAATGTTTTGAGCTCATCTAAGGATTTTGGAAGCTTATCTAATGCTAAGTCAACTAGCGATTGAACCAACTCTACGTAACCATCATTTTTTGCTACGAAATCTGTTTCGCAGTTTAATGTTACAATTACACCTGCCGTCGAATCGTTACTAGATTGAGCTATAATAACACCTTCTTTTGCATCATTACCACCTCTTTTTGCAGCGATTTTTTGTCCTTTTTTTCGAAGAACATCTACTGCTGCTTCAAAATCGCCGTTGGTTTCTACAAGCGCATTCTTGCAGTCCATCATTCCGGCTCCTGTTTGTTGTCGAAGTTTGTTAACTTCTGAAGCTTTTATTGCCATTTTATTCAGTTTTGGATTATTTTTCTTCTTTTACAGCTTTAGCCGCTGGTGCTTTCTTTGCTGCTGGTTTTTTAGTAGCCGTTTTTTTCGCTGGAGCTTTCTTGGCTGGAGCTTTTTCAGCTTTAGCCTCTTCCTTTGCTGGGGCAGCTTTTTTCGCTGGAGCTTTTTCAGCTTTAGTTTCCTTTGCAGGGGCAGCTTTTTTCACTGGTGCTTTTTCAGCTTTGGCTTCTTCCTTTGCAGGAGCAGCTTTCTTTGCTGGTGCTTTTTCGGCCTTAGCTTCTTCCTTTGCAGGAGCAGCTTCCGCTTTTACTTCAGTCGTTTCTCCCTCTGCTTTTACCGGCTCTGCCTTGGCTTCCTCTTTCTTAGCAGCTTCTGGGTTATCTTTGAGGTGTTTTCTTTCCTCTAGACCTTCTTGTATAGATTTACAAATTTCGTCAATAATGATTGTAATTGATTTACTTGCGTCATCATTTGCAGGGATAGGAAAGTCAACAAGTTTTGGGTTGGAATTTGTATCCACCAAAGCAAATGTTGGAATATTTAATCTTCTTGCTTCAGCAAGGGCAATGTGTTCCTTTAATATGTCAACGATGAAAATTGCCGCTGGCTGACGAGTCATATCAGAGATAGAACCAAATGTTTTCTCTAGTTTCTCTCTCTGTCGCGTTTTGAACAATTTCTCTCTTTTATTTAATGTATCCCAAGTACCGTCTGACTTCATTTTGTCAATGGATGTCATTTTACGGATGGACTTTCGTGTAGTTTGAAAGTTTGTTAACATACCACCGGACCATCTTTCGGTAACGAAAGGCATATTGACATTTTTGATACGCTCAGCAACGATGTCTTTTGCTTGCTTCTTCGTAGCAACGAAAAGAATTTTCTTTCCTGATTTAGCAATTTGTTTCATTGCGGCATTTGCCTGATCTAGATGAACAATAGTTTTGTTCAAGTCGATGATGTGGATTCCCTTTTTCTCTTCGAAAATATAAGGGGCCATTGCTGGATTCCACTTTCTTTTGAGGTGTCCAAAGTGCACACCTGCATCTAACAATTCTTTAAAAGATAATTTTGACATATATATTTGTTTACGTTCCTAAATTCGTCAGCAAAATTGGGGGCAATTGCCATTCCAATAGCGCTTGGATACTAAACCATTCCAGCGAGCGATTAACGCTTTGAGAACTGGAATTTCTTTCTCGCTTTTGGTTGACCTGGTTTCTTACGTTCAACCATTCTAGGATCTCTGGTCATCAGACCTTCTTCCTTCAAAGCGACTTTGTTGTCCTCAAGAACTTCCACTAAAGCTCTTGATATACCTAAGCGAATGGCTTCAACTTGACCGTTGATTCCTCCTCCACTTACGTTAACGTTCACATTGTATTTACCTACNGTNTCAGTAAGCGCNAATGGCTGTACTAGTTTTGACTGCAAAACATCNGTAGGNAATACCTCTTGTGCTTTNTTATTATTTACAGTAATTACACCTTTACCTTTNGNAAGGTAAACTCTTGCAACTGCTGTNTTTCTTCTTCCTAATGCGTTGATTANTTCCATAATACTTATTTAACCGTATCTAGATTTAATACTGTTGGTTTCTGAGCTTCATGATTGTGCTCAGCCCCAGTATAAACTTTTAAATTTCTATATAATTGTCGACCAAGTGTATTCTTTGGTAACATCCCTTTTACTGCTTTTTCAATAAGTCTTTCAGGGTGCTTTCTTAGTAAGTCTTCTGCAGCAGTAAATCTTTGTCCACCAGGATAACCTGAATAACGCACATACTCCTTGTCTTTCAGCTTCGCTCCTGAGAAAGAAACTTTTTCTGCATTGATTACAATTACATTATCACCACAATCTGCATGTGGCGTGTAGTTGGTCTTATATTTACCTCGAATAATCTTTGCAACTTTACTAGCAAGTCTACCTACTGTTTGATTCTCAGCATCTACAACAAACCACTTTTTATCGGCAGTTGCAGCGTTTCCTGAAATCGTTTTATAACTTAATGTATCCACGTTTGTCAATTTAATTGCTACTTAATAGCGTAAATTAGGGGTGCAAAGATACAATTAATATGAATATGAACAAACCAAAAGAAAAAAAAATGCGAAATGATTTTAAGATTTTTTAAATGCCTGAATCGCATTCCTTGTAAAGTCACTTAAAACAAGCCTTCCACTGATTTCTGCACGCTCAGATAATAGCTTGTCCCAATGGTCTGTTCCCTTCCAAAATACTGTTTTTAGGTGTTCCATTGCCGATGGGTTAGAGGCCGTAAGTTTGTCAACAAGTTTGGCAATACCTTCGTCCATTTTCTCGATGTCTTCGTAGACATGTGCGTAAAGCCCTTTTTCCTCTGCCCATCTTGCACTTCTCCAAGCCGTTGCGTTTATGGCCAGCTGACTCATGGCAGAAAGCCCAATTTTACGTTCAACCGCCGGGCCGACAACAAAGGGGCCAATGCCCACTGCTAGTTCGGATAATTTAATAGATGCTGCTTCTGTGGCAAAAACGTAATCAACTGCAGAAGCGATTCCAACGCCTCCTCCTACTGCTTTACCTTGAATCCTTCCTATAATGAGTTTTGATGAAGTTCTACAGGCGTTGATTACTTTTGCAAAGCCAGAAAAAAACACTTTTCCGTCCGCTATATTCTGAATTGCGATAAGCTCATCGAAGCTGGCACCCGCACAAAATGCTCTATTACCAGCAGATTTTAATAAGATTAATTTACAATCAGGGTCATTACTTACTTCGGTGATAGTATTTGCGAGTTTGCTCAGTATTTCGCCAGGTAAGGCATTACTCGATGGGTGTCCAAATTCAATGGTCGCTAAACCTTTTGGATTAATATTACAACTTACGTGTCCTTCTTCCATATTATTTCAAGGTAAAACTATCAGAACCAATAAGGTTCTCATCACAATATATATTTACTTTATAATTTCCTTTTGCTAGGTTATCTTCACGAATGTCATAGTAGATTGAGATGTCAATGGCTTTATTTTGATAATCAATTTCCTTCTTTTCAGTATAGGCAACTGAACCATCTTCTGTTTCCATGAGGTAGCTTGACATTCTTTGGAACGTTTTTCCTGAAGGCCCTTGTATTTGCATATACACTACTTTTTTTCCTGAGCTAGCTATGGGATTTTCTGATATTGTAAAGGTCGCTTGAAGCTGTGCTGCTTGCCTAGCCCTTGAGGTTGGTTTTGCTTTTAAAGCTGATTTAAGCGCCCCTGAATTAAAATTATAAGCACTTAGCTTGGAACCTTTTTTTACTTGCTCCGTTTTTTCCGCCACCTCTTGTTTAAATTGATCTCTTTCCTCTGTTGTTCGGTTCAAGTTATTCGTTGTTTCCGTCAGGTTGAGTTCTAACTCCAGGTTTAAAGTATTTAGCGAGTCTATTTGTACAACATAGCTTCTCATAATACCCCTGAGGCTCTCGTTTTCTTCTTTAAGTTTTAGTATCTGAGCTGCGGAAAAGTTTTTACTACGTTGCAGTTTTTCAATTTTTTCTATTTGTGCTTGAATTTTTATTTTTTGTGCATTTAGGCTATCCGCCTTAGAGGCGTCTTTCTCAAGCAAGCGGTCATAGGTGCCCAACATTTTTTTGAAGTCAGATTTTAAATCTGTTGACATATCTCCAATGTAACCTTTCAACATTTTATTCATGCCTTGCAGGGTATCCTGATACTTAAGGTTGATGTGCGCGCACTCTCTAACTTCATTGCGCATGGTTGACCAAAAAAAGGTCATTGCGCCAAGACCTAAAACCAATAAAATAATTGCTCCTAAATAAATGTTTTTGTAGTCATTTGAATTCTCATTTTCTTCCATGAAATCAATTTTTTTGTAAAAGTAATCTTTTTATCAAATGCGGAAATCTTGAAATGTTACGCTTCTTTGAAATCTTGCAATACTGTCTGTTCCAACGGCAGTATAGCGGCTGTCAGAGCTGGCAGGGTAGGGCCCACCATGTTGCATAGCGGTTGCAACCTCAACTCCTGTTGGTAGATCATTAAATATGATTCTTCCTGCTTTATCTGAACCCAAAGAAATCAATGTATGTAAAATCGTTCCATCTTTTTCTTTTGAGCCAAAAATGGAGAAAGTTAATTGACCATTTAGTTCTTGAAGGGTATGTCTTAATTCCTTGTGGTTTGAATAACAGAATATAGAGGTATGCGGTCCAAAGATTTCTTTTTGTACAAAAGGATATGTCGAGAATGACGCACATGATGTATATAGGATTGATTTTTTTGGAAAATGTGATGAGGTCTTGGGTGGTATACTTTGAAAAAAACTTGCTTCTCCAAAAGTTTCATTTAAACGGGCTGTCTTTTTTTCAAATTCTCTTTGTATGCTTGGATGCAGCATTGGTTGAGCCTGAAATTCAAATATCGATTCTTTTAATTGTTTTATAAAATCATCGGTCTCCTTATTATTAGGGATAAAAAACAAACCTGGTTTCGTACAAAATTGACCCGAATCATTGCAGACAGAATTAGTTATTTTCTCAATCAATACTTCTTTGTCTTCTTTCAAAGCAGATTCTAGAACAACAACGGGGTTTGAGCTTCCCAT
>NYTQ01000037.1 GCA_002683585.1 Cryomorphaceae bacterium | reverse complement strand
TCAAATGAAAATGAAAGCTTATGAGTCTGCACCTCTTCCTATCAAGTTTACTGAGGACCAAATCCTCATGTACGGTGGAACAACAGACCAACTGTATTTTACAGATTTATACAATATTGTTGGTAGCTCTGATATCAAAATGGTGACAATAAAAGAGATTCTTAAGCTAAGGTTAGAAAATGGAAACAACGAGAATGTTGCCAGAATTAAATTCCCAGCCTTCAAGAATGCAGTGCAAAACATATTGTATCAGCTTTCAGTAATGCAACCATCCACAAAGGCCCAAGCACAAAAACTAACAGCATATTTAAATGCAAACAGCAACCAAAATTTTAGTGATTCAATTGCGACTCAATATATGGTTTTGAAGCAGCTGTATCCACAGCTTGAAAGTAAGCTGCGGACCTATGGTCAGGGAGATGAAGCCAAATATAACGAGACGATTAGTGCACTAAATTTATTATCAAAACCTTTTGAAAATTTTGAGTCAGGTTGGGATTCTATAGATTTATCTAAAGCGATGAATTTTGTTCGTGAAAATAAAGGNGTTCTTAAAATGAGACGTGGCTCAAGGGCAAACATCTTCCCGGCTCAAAACTTTACGCTGGCTGTAAATAAGGAAAATGCGGTGAAATCCGGTATTATAAACAAAAAAGACGTGGAGCGATGTCCAAATAACATTACGATAAGCTATAGTGGTATAGATCGGATATCAAGAGAAGANATCATGATGCTAGATATCTTGAGTAATTTCAATTGGGAACGCGGCTTATATTTCTCGAGCAATAGAGGGTCGAAATTTGCTACAAGACTTCTACAAAAAGGATATGTTAAACAAGTCGGCGTTGCCTATGAACTTAATCCATGTCCACCTGAAAAATCATTGTTAAAGAATGAAAAACAAAACTTCTTTAATGTTGAGAAAATGTATTCTAAGCTGATGAAAGAGTATGAATTCGGTGATATGGCGAATCCCGATGTGCTAACTGATTACTATGCACGAAGACATACNTCACACTACAGAACTGACTTTTTACTNCTAGCAGAACAGCTCTATTATGAAGGAGACAATAAAAGGGCTATTAAAGCCTTGGACCGTTCTTTGAAGCTAATGCCCGTTGAAACCGTAATTGATTTTGGAGAGATCACNGGGAATGACCCAATTACATCTCTTGATTATAATAGGATTAGAAACAATAGCTATAGCCCTAGAATGAGTGGTTGCCTTTATGAGTATGTTCAACTCTATGCACTAATGGGNGAGACAAAAAAAGCCACAAAATTAGGCAAGAAGCTTATGAAAATCTACAATAGTGTATTTTCCTTTTTTGAAAACAGCAACGCCATGATTGCNATCGAACCAGGAACAATGAATAGTAACAGAGATGACCTCTTTGCAGCTGCAGACGCATGTTTTAAAATACAAAAAGCTGTACAAGGAATGGAATTTGAAAAGGAAGTAACTGCCTCCTTAGACAAGCTATATGGGGAANTTCTNCCAGAAATGGAGAATGAATTGTCAACGTTGGGTTTATCTGAAAATATGGAAGCACTGAATCAGCTGTTCAAAGAGCATATGGCGAATATGGCTGCAGAATANAACTACACACTAAAATAGGCTGATAATCATGTTTTTTAGAGTCCCATTTCTCGTACAACTTTTTTTTAAAAGAAGGACATGGAGGGGTGACGATTCTAATGCCGTCTACCTTACTTTTGATGATGGCCCGGATATAGAAACAACTCCATGGGTATTGGATTTATTGAAAAGAGAAAATATCAAAGCTACTTTTTTTTGTATTGGTCGAAATATTGAGAATCACCCTTCTCTTTTTAAAGAAATTCTNAATAATGGTCATGCGATAGGTAATCACACCTATAAACATGAAAAAGGAACCAAAACAAAAAAAACGGCCTACCTTGAATCCGTTCGCAAAACNGAGACACTTCATTCTTCNACTTTGTTCCGTCCACCATATGGNCGNATAAATNTTTTTCANGTAGNTCAACTGCTTTCAATGGGGAAAAAAATTATCATGTGGACATGGAATGCCCAAGACTACAAGAAGTCACTTGAGCACGCACAAATAATTGACAAAGCNAGAACAATNAAAGGGNGAGATATCTTACTNTTTCACAATAGCAAAAAGAGTGAACAGAATATGAAAAATAGTCTCCCCGAAGTAATCAAAATTGTAAAACAAAAAAAGCTTTTCTTTAAGCTGCTTGATTGAATTAAGAACAAATGATGATACGGTCTAAAATATTGATTTACTTACTGGCATTCTATGTNCTTCTTCAATTNNTTTGGTGGGGCTATCAAATTATTGATCTTGGAGCGCTTGCCGACCAATCACAGGAGGANACCTCTCGAAGAATTATTATGATTATCGGCGAAGGAGGCGTTTTTATTTTGATTCTTATGGCTGGGTTCTGGAAAATTCAACAATCAATTGCAAAGGAAATTCAGCTTTCCCAGAGACAAAATAATTTCATGCTTTCGGTGACCCATGAATTGAAGACCCCATTAACATCGATTCAGCTCGCCCTACAAACACTAAAAAAACCNAACTTAAAAACAGAAGATCAAGCGGATTTAATAGCAAAAGCACTTGGCGCAAACCAACGTCTTTCGTCACTNATNGATAATATCATAAATGCCTCTCGATTGGAGAGTAACGATTTTACACCCAGACGANAAATCTTTCCCTTAAAGACNTTTTTACAGAACAAAACTGCAGAGCTCACAGCCTCCCATGAGCAAGCCACCATAAAACTGAATTGCGAGGTAGACATTGTACACGCTGATGCATATATGCTTGAAACAATATTCAATAATTTATTAGAAAATGCCATTAAATATTCAGGTGAAAATCCCACAATGGAAATCATTGTGAAACAAAATGAAAAGTTTATAGAAATTATTGTAAGCGACCAAGGAACGGGAATGACAGCAGAAGAAAAGCAACAGATTTTTAAGAAATTTTATAGAGTAGGTAATGAAATTTCAAGAAGCCAAAAAGGAAGTGGTTTAGGGCTGTTTATAACGAGTGAATTTGTCCAGCTTCACAAAGGGCGTATCAAATGTGAAAACAATAAACCCGCTGGGACAAAATTTATTATTGAATTGCCAAATGGAGAATAAAATTGGTTTAATCATTTTAGATGGTTGGGGTATCGGAAATAAAGATAAATCCGATGCCATTAATTCTGCTAACACTCCTTTTTATGACCAACTAATTAAACGATATCCAAATGCCCAGCTGACCACTTTTGGAGAGGCTGTTGGATTGCCGGAGGGACAAATGGGAAATTCTGAGGTTGGTCATTTGAATATTGGCGCAGGACGGATTGTTTATCAAGAGTTAACTAGAATTAATAAAAGCATACATGACAAGTCGTTTTACGGCAACCCGGTTCTACTCGATGCGCTGAACCTGGCGAAAAAAGAGGATAGAAAAGTGCACTTCATGGGCTTAGTTTCTGATGGAGGAGTGCACAGCGCCCAAGAACACCTGCATGCCCTTTGTCGACTATCGAAACAACTGGAAATACCCAAAGTATTTATCCATGCCTTTACTGACGGACGAGATTGCGATCCTAAAAGTGGTCTGACATTCATAAAAAAGCTTGAAAACTTTATCGCAGATAGTCAAGTTAAAATCGCATCAGTGATAGGACGTTATTTTGCTATGGACCGCGACAACAGATGGGAGCGCGTTGAAAAAGCACATGCGCTTATGACCAAAGGTGTTGGAGATAAATTCAATAATGCCTCTCAAGCAATCAAGAGCGCATATAATAATGGAATAACTGATGAATTTATTGAACCTGCAATCATAAATCATGACGGCCTTATCGATGAAGGGGATGTTGTTATTTGTTTCAATTTCCGTTCAGACCGACCTAGAGAAATCACTAACGCACTAACACAAAAAGATTTTCCTGAATTCGATATGAAAAAGATGGATCTTCATTATTGCTGTATGACGCGCTATGATGAAACATTCAAGGGCCTTCATGTCTTATTTGAAAAGGATAATCTATTAAATACACTTGGTGATATCATTTCAGAAGAAGGAAAAACGCAGGTTCGAATAGCTGAAACAGAGAAGTATCCGCATGTTACGTTTTTCTTCAATGGAGGTCGGGAAGCTCCTTTTAAAAATGAACACAGGATTTTAGTGAGCTCTCCAAAAGTAGCAACCTATGATCTAATGCCGGAAATGAGTGCTCCAGAGGTGAAGAATCAAATCATATCATATATGAAATCGGATAATCCTGACTTTATTTGTTTAAACTTTGCTAACCCTGACATGGTCGGTCATACGGGAGTCTTCCCGGCTATTGTAAAAGCAGTAGAAACCGTAGACAATTGTTTGGAGGAAATTGTGACCGAAGGCAAAAGAATTGGTTACGAATTCATTGTGATTGCGGACCATGGAAATGCGGACCTTGCAATCAACCCCGATGAAACCCCAAATACAGCACATACAACAAACCCCGTTCCTGTAATACTTGTCACGGNCGACCATAGTCTTAAGGTATCGGATGGAAAACTAGCAGACATAGCACCCTCAATATTAAAGCGACTAGGCATAGTCGCCCCTCGTGACATGGATGGAGAAAATTTAATTTACTGCGTATAGANTTCGAAAAATCANCCTTGTGATTATGCATTTTTCATAAAAATTTCTAATTTAGAATTAATGTACAATCCAACTAAATCGGANATTCCAAAGGAAGGTTTCTTAGGTTTCAAAGAGAACTGGAGAAACGATGTTATTGCATCACTAAGTGTNGCCCTTGTTGCCTTACCTCTATCCATGGCNATNGCTATAGCTTCGGGCGTCCAACCCTTGTCTGGACTTCTATCTTGTGTGATTGCAGGTCTAGTGACAACCTTTTTTAGAAGCGGGAGGTTAACCATTAATGGTCCGGCAGCAGGAATGATTACGGTTATTTTTGGGGCCATCGTATCCTTAGATGATGGTAGTGGACATGCGTTTAATTATGTTTTGGCAGCCATAGTAGTCTCCGGNCTTTTACAAGTCATTCTTGGTTTATTNAAGCTTGGGCGAATTGCAGAAATCTTCCCATCTTCTGTGATTCACGGTATTTTGGCGGCGATTGGCGTAATTATTTTTGCCAAACAAATGCANGTAGCAATTGGAACAAGTTCAACAGCTGGTAATGCCGTCGGGATTTTAAAAGACCTTGTAGATCAATTGCCAAATGCAAACCCTTACATTGCTTTAATNTCTGTTATTGGTGTTTTTTTNCTGTTCTTCCATGCCAAAATAAGCTANAAAGTTTTCCATATTATACCGGCCCCGGTATGGGTAGTAGCAATTTCAGTATCCATAGTATTGCTTTATAATTATCTAGATGTAAATCAAGTCGAGGTAATGGGAATCCCATTTGAAAAGCCAACAAATTATTTAATGTCCATCCCTTCAGACCTAACAGAGGTATTCTTGTTTCCTGATTTCTCTCGGATTAATAGTGGTGTCTTTTGGTTGGTCGTTTTGTCCATGACAATCATATCATCGATTATTAGTTTNGCTGCTGCTAAAGCCATAGATAAGCTTGATCCATATAAAAGAAAAACCAATTTGAATAAGGATTTGATGGGCTTAGGTGCAAGTACGATGGTGTCTGGAATGCTTGGCGGTCTTCCTATCCTAAATGTAATTGTAAGGAGTACAGTGAATGTTCAAAACAATGCAAAAACNAAATGGTCAAACTTTTTCCATGGATTTCTTGTGCTATTCTTCATTGTCTTGCTTCAACCGATAATGAACATGATCCCATTAGCTGCATTGGCTGCGGTTCTCGTTTTTGCTGGAATNAAGCTGGCATCTCCAAGGGTATTTAAAGATGTCTATAAGGAAGGGGTTGAACAACTTGTTTTCATGGTATCCACGCTGCTTTTCACCTTATACAACAATCTTTTATTTGGTTTAATTGCAGGAATCATTATTACATTAATTACGCATATCCTNATCGCTAGAATATCAGTCNCTCAATTTTTTCTTTATGTCTTTTCGCCAGGTAATATCGAATTCAAAAAAAATANTGAGAGTCTAGAGCTGCGTATTCGCGGTGTTGCAAATTTTATGACGCTACTCAAAATATTGAAAAAANTGGAGGAAGTTCCTGATAAATCAGTCCTTAAAATTAATTTTTCTGGCGCCAAAATAATTGATCTCACGGTGCAGGAAGCAATTGATGACTTCAAACGAAACCATGAGCTTTCAGGAGGAAGTGTAGAAATCGTAGGACTTCATAAACATGTATCCTCAACCCCTCATAAATTCGCTTTAAAGAGTAGTATTGCACCTGTTGCCCAAAAAGCATCTCCACGTCAAAATAAATTTAAGTGGCTTGCAGCTGAACATAAATGGGCATATACTTTGGGACAAGACAATAGCTTTAAAAACCTTGAAAGTTTTCATTTTTTCGATTCACGACCAATTGAGTATAAAGAAAATATCATCAAAGGTGCCTACCTAGACGGAGCGGCAGAATGGGAGCTTACAGATGTTACTTTTTCTGAAGGCGCTATGCTCGCAAGGGAAGTATACCATTGTACCGTCCAGATTTCAGACTTACCCTTTAAGGCGCCAACATTTGTATTGCGTAGAGAAGAATTTGTAGATCGATTTATCGATCGAGTTAGGGTTTTTGGCTCCATGGGAGATATTGATTTTAAAGAAAATCCAGAATTCTCAAAGTTCTATTTTTTAAAAGGAGCCAATGAATCTGAAATACGGGCTTACTTCAAACCGGAGGTATTAGAGTTTTTAGTAGAAAACCCTATATATCATATAGAATGCAATGGCGAAAAAATTCTAACTGTTGGACCTGTTGGCGTGACTAGTATTCCAGACATCGAAAGACAAATTCAAAAGATGGAAGCGCTCATCGTTATTTTAAATGAGTTCCACGGAAACGGATAAGACCATGGAAGTTTGAAGACCCTTAACGGAATTATAAAGCCGGTACTACTGGCTTTAACGATGCTCGGTTGTATCATTTCATGTGTGCCGGTGAGTAGTATATTTCTTGGACACCCCGACAAAAAAGATGCTACTCGTTTTGACTCAAAAACAATCGATCCACAAAAAACAAACTTTCGATTCGAAAAAAGAACTAGCCCTCCTTTAATTAAGATTAACGATTGGACAAGTGACCTTCCTGAATTCAATACGCTCCCGGAGCTCTGCGAACAGCATAAAGTTCGAGAGCTTCTCATTATTAAAAATGATACTATTCTTTTTAACTACAAAAAGGATTTAAAGCAGGAATTACACAGCTCCTACTCCATGTCAAAATGCGTAGTTTCCTGTCTTGTTGGAATGGCCATAGACGATGGATACCTAGAAAGTGAGGATCAATTCGTTAAAGTATACTTACCTAAATTAATTCAAAATGAAAAGTCAGCTCAACTTCAAATAAAACACCTCCTAAACCACACCTCCGGAATTAAAAACTCATTGGCCATGGATGGACGAATGTATTATGGGAATGATATCCAAAAAGAAATAGAAAAAGTGCGTTTTGATTGTATTCCAGGCCACAGGCAAGAATACCTCAATATAAACACACAATTATTAGGGCTCATCTTGTCAAAAGCTGTTGGAAAAAGCCTAAGTGAATATGCTAAAGAACGACTATGGCATCCCATTGGAATCAGTAGCGAAGTGAGTTGGTCAACAGATAAAAAAGGAATTGAAAAAGCTTTTTGCTGCATTTCAGCAAGCGCATTGGATTATGCAAAGTTCGGAAGACTTTATCTGCACGGCGGGTTGTGGAATGACCAAAGAATTTTGAGCGAATATTGGTATGATCATTCCATAAAAAGAGATACAAGTGATGGTAGTAGCTTTAATTTCAATTACTCATGGCATATAGGGCTTAAAAAATATGGGGACTTTATGGCTATTGGCTTATACAAGCAGCACTTGTATATTTATCCCGAAAAAGGAATTATCATAGTCCTCAACAATGACCGAGAAAATAAACTTGAGGCAGAACGTGTTAATTGGTGGAATATCTTTCGACAAATCTCAGACCAACTCTAAATCATCTACTTTATTTGATGATAACGCCCTGGAGACCTAAGGGAGAAATCAGGCTCATATTGCGCTCAGAAATTGATTCAGCCGGAAATACAAAACGTTTGTCGTACATGATTCCATCTACCCAAAAACTCACCCAGTATTCATTGGACAAACCAAAAACTTCTGGCATAATCGGTTCTATTTTGGCAGCTTCGTTGGGTAAAAGAACTTCTATCGTATGCCTAAGGGTTGATGTTCTTATCGTTTCACCGGTCTGTGTATTTTCACCGTAACCAGTGCTTGCGATGATAATACCTTCCATAATATCGTCCCTGGTACTCAATAGATAAGCATAATAACTCAATTCTCCTTCAACTATCGATTGAACGATTGCAACCGCCACGTTTTCAACTTTAGGCCCCTTTATACTTTCTTTCATTTCTGCATTCGTTCTGCGACAATACGGTCTGCAATCTTTAAATATTCAAACAAATCAGTTGTATGGCCCAGTTTTTCGTCATTTTTGACCCGAAAAGAACTATCCATAATTTGACCTGAAGGGATTTTATAATGTGGCCCTCTCTTTTCACCTAAACGAACAATAACTCTATTTTTATGGGGGACTACAATAATATATTGACCCTTTAGGCCTCTAAAATAATGCACGGGATTCCCTTGATTTTTATACACCCAGATATGCCAGCCATAACGCATATTTGAGACATCATCATCGGTAGTTAGATAAGGGGTTTTAATCATCTCTTTCAAAAATGATTGAGAAATGATTTGGTTTCCATTGAAGTTTCCATCATGCAAAACCAATTGGCCAAGAAGAGAAAAATCTCTCGCTGAAGCATATAAACAACAGAATGCTTTTTCATCTCCTTCTGCTTTGTCAAGGCTCCAATATGCATTGCTACTAGCACCTATTGGCTCCCAAATTTTAGTATGCATATATTCAGTTAACGTAAGACCTGTAGCTTTCTCTAAAATAAAACCTAAAATCTGTGAATTGCCACTTTGGTAATGAAACCGCTTACCAGGTTCTTCCACCATTCTCAATCTTGTAACTAAACCATATAAATCCTTTCCATAATAACCCTCCGCTGCTTCCGATAGTGGATTCTTTCCGCTCTCTTGCCAGTCAAAACCAGCAGACATCAACAACAAATGTCGTATCGTTAAAACATCACGACCATTCGTTTTGAATTCTGGTAAATACGTAAATACAGGTTCATCAACACTTGGAATCTTACCTTCCTCAATTGCAATGCCAATAAGCAAACCGATAACAGTTTTTGAGGCAGAAAAGGAATTAGATACTTGATTTACAGAATGCTCTTCCCAATACTGCTCATGCAACAAGGTATCGTTCTCGAAAATCAAAAAAGCACGTGTATCAATACCGCTTAAGTAATCCTCTTCGCTTTCTGTGAGCGCTACATTCGCTCCTGACTTAACCTTTAATTTTTTTGGTGATGATGATTTTTTAACTGTATTTACGGGAAAAACATCTAGGTCATATATTCCTGGGCCTGTTTTGCCAATCAAATACGTTTTACTTATACCGGAATACAAATAAAACCGACCTGATAACAAAATGAAAAGATTTACAACCAAAATAAGGCTTAACGTAACGTAGGAAGCATACTTTATAAATCTATTCATTCTTGTTAATTCATTAATCAGAGAACGCGAAAACCAAACAAATCTTTCAATTCCTGAAGCAAAATGGATTGTACTTCATCGAGGTCGAGCGCAGAACCAAGCTCCTTTTGCATTGAAGTTACCGCTTTATCCTCTATTCCACAAGGAACGATATTTGAAAAATAATCGAGATTTGTATTTACATTGAAACCAATTCCGTGCATTGTTACCCAACGAGAAGCCTTAACACCCAAAGCGCATATTTTTCGCTCATTCGATTTTCCAGGATCAAGCCACACACCTGTCATACCCTCAAGTCTTTCTCCTTTTAATCCAAATACAGCAATTGTTTTTATTACAGCTTCCTCCAAGAATCTCATATACTGATGAATGTCTGTAAAGAATTGCTCCAAATCCAATATCGGATATACGACAATTTGACCTGGGCCATGATAGGTTATGTCTCCACCCCTATTGATTTTATAAAACGCTGCATTTTTTTTCGACAGGTCATCATCATTGAGCAATAAATGCTCTTTTTTACCGCTCTTTCCCAAGGTATACACATGAGGATGCTGGCAGAACAATAAATGGTTGGACGCNGTACCTTTAGATTCTCCTTTACGAACAGATATTTTATGGTCTATTGCTTTCTTAAATAGTTTTTCCTGATAATCCCACCCTTCTTGGTAGTCAATAAGGCCTATATCATGAACGAAAACTCTNGGTTTCATCATTTAAAACTTCGCCAATTCCCCTTTTAAATAATCAATNATTTCAATATCAATAATATCTGCACCATTCATTTCACATAAATAATAGGANGCCCAATCCACAATGTTGATGAGGTAAATAGANCGCTCAATAAACGAGTCTCCCTTCGCCGAAACATCGAATACCTTTCCACATTTCTTTTCAATCGCCGTCTTAGAAATCTCAAACCTTCTGTAATTTCTTGGATGTAAGTCGCCAGTATTAAAAAATATAGGTGCAAACCTTTCATCACCACCNGTCCAACCCACTAGNTCNTTATGGTTCATTTCAGGAATAACATGATGCCAACCCAAATATTTTGAATTTTCATTAAACTGTTGGCGCGCACGAACAATGACGCCCTCATATTTAGTCTCAGCATAATATACACCAACCTTTCCAAAGAGATGTGCGGCCATTTCTTTAGCTAAAGCATGAATTTCTTCCTGATTTGCCTCTATATATGAACCTGCTTTTAGCATTTCGCCTTTGTGATCAGAAACAAAACCAAGTGTAGTAAATATGTGCAATAGCTGAATCACAGAATAAGCAAGCGCGCTTCTTGGCGGATTTCCTCCAGGTACAAGAATGCAATCATATCCATTATTTTTACAGAATTGTTCCAATTTTCCTCCGCTACATATACCTATAATATGACAACCCCTTGCCATTGCTTCTTCAATGGCTATTGTCGTTTCTTCGGTGTTTCCAGAATAGCTAGAACCAATCACNAATGTNTTTTCATCAACATATGCAGGCAATGTATAATCATTTACTAAGGATACTGGTACCTGCATTTCATCTTGTAACCAATTGGCAACCATTTTCGCACCAATACCCGAGCCTCCGAGCCCACACATAACAATATTATTTATATTATTTGAGGGTTTCTTCAATTCTGAAGCCTCAGCAATCTCAATGGCCTCTTNTATATTATCGGGAAAAGCGTGTATTAAATCTTTCATTTTTTTCTANTTATAAAGGTATATTTCCATGTTTTTTCGGAGGTAATGACTCATTTTTATTTTCTAGCATTTTGAATCCTGCTATAACTCTACTTCGAGTTTCATTTGGAAAAATAACCTCATCAACTATTCCTCTTTCAGCTGCTCTGTATGGATTAGCAAAAAGNTCGGCGTATTCAGCCTCTTTCTCAAGCCATTTTTTTTGCGGATCGTCACTATTTGCAATCTCTCTTTTAAATATAATCTCNGCGGCTCCTTTGGCTCCCATAACAGCGATTTCAGCCGTCGGCCAAGCAAAGTTTAAGTCAGAACCTATACTTTTTGAGTTCATCACATCAAATGCTCCTCCATACGCCTTNCGCGTGATGACNGTAATTCTCGGAACAGTNGCCTCAGAGAATGCATACAAAAGCTTTGCNCCATGTGTAATAATCCCTCTCCACTCCTGATCCGTTCCCGGAAGGAATCCTGGAACATCTTCAAATACAAGTAAAGGAATATTAAACGAATCACAGAAACGTACGAAACGGGCACCTTTCCGGGACGAATCTATATCCAANACTCCAGCAAGAGATGCGGGCTGATTGGCAACNACACCAATTGTTCGTCCTTCAATCCGGGCAAAACCAACTACTATATTTGTTGCAAAATCCTTATGAACCTCTCTAAAAGAGGCATCATCAATAACACTATCAATTACTTTTCTAATATCATAGGGAATGCTTGAATTCTCAGGTAGAATTTCGCTTATTGCTTCTTCTTTTTTAACGTCAAACGTAAAAGAACTAGGATGCGGCGCTTCCTCCTCTGCATTTTGAGGAAGATAGCTCATCAAATCCCGAACACTTTTTAAGCACTCAACATCATTTCCTGACGTAAAATGGTTTACTCCAGATTTTTCAGCATGCGTCTTTGCGCCACCTAAATCCTCAGAGCTTACCTCTTCATGGGTCACTGTTTTAACAACATTAGGCCCTGTTACAAACATGTAGGAGGTGTCCTCTACCATAAAAACAAAGTCTGTCAAAGCTGGTGAATAAACCGCACCACCTGCGCAAGGTCCCATAATCACAGAAAGCTGAGGAATNACTCCAGAAGCTCTTGTATTTCGGTAAAAAATATCGGCATATCCTGCAAGAGACACCACTCCCTCTTGTATTCTCGCGCCACCAGAATCATTTAATCCGATAAGCGGAGCGCCATTTTTAAGGGCCATATCCATGACTCTACAAATTTTTGCAGCATGGGTTTCCGAAAGGGAACCTCCCAAGACAGTGAAATCCTGAGAAAAAACATAAACCAATCTTCCGTGTATTGTTCCATATCCTGAAACAACGCCGTCCCCGGGTATTTTCTGCTTATCCAAACCAAATGCTGTTGCCCGGTGCTCAACAAATCCACCAATTTCATGGAAGCTTGATTCGTCTAAAAGAACCGCAATACGCTCGCGCGCACTTAGCTTTCCTTGCTTATGCTGGCGTTCAAGTCGCTCGGGTCCACCTCCCTCGTAGGATTTATTTCTTTTATTCTGTAACTCTTGATTTTTCTCCATAGTAAATGTAGCTCAACAAAAATAAGGTAAAATTTAATTTATNCTTCTAAATCCCGTTGCTTCATGCGATATTTCTNTAGATCCAAAATGGCTGAATACAAAGGGTTAAAATTAGAATCGAAACTAAGGTCGTCTCAGATATTGAAAAAACGAATGTCAGGAAAAGTAANAACGACCAAAANAAAATTCGAAATANTCCANCAAGCTGAATNNTTTTTAAAATTTCAAAACGAATATTCTGTGGAACACTNANTTTTTGTTCATTCTTGATGCGCATGATCTCATTTAAAAAAAGCAATGGAANCAGGAATATTCCTTGGGCAATTCCGAGCTCTTCATAACTCAAAAANGCCCANAACTCAGCTGTAAATATTATTGGATTTAAACTAAAANAAACGAGTAAATGTAAAATCATGACTTCCAAAAACGCTAACCCTACNCCCTTCAATAAAAATGCNTTAGGTAAAATAATAGAGGACAAAAGNCCTAATCTCTTGTTTAAAAAAAACGTACGAATAACTAGGTCAAAAAGAAAAAATAATATAATAAAGTAAAATCCCCAATTCCAAAATAAAAAGCCGACCAATGGAAGTACCGCATCTCCAAGAATTGCACTGATTATTTCAACCTTTTTCACAATTTATCTTTGATTTCATCAGCATACTCCCTTGCCAAATTTTGATTTTCAATAAAGGTGCTTAATGGCATGAAAGGGCCTCTGTCTTCGGGTAAAATTGAAAGNGCTTTAGAATAGCTCTTCAATGCTCTTGAATACGCCTTTTGCTCTGCATAAATAACCCCCATATTGACATAAGCATCTATATGACTAGGGTCAATCGCAACCACCTCTCTNTACATATTTAAAGCACTATCCAATTCGCCGTACTTCTTCTGATAAATCTGACCCATTTGGCAGAAGGCTTCACTATACAATGAGTCAAGCTCCTGCATCTCCTCATATACCTGCATTGCCAATCGTTCCTGACCAAACAATCCATATGCGTATGCCAAAGCATATTTGTAATCAATATTCTCAGGTTCTAATTGAACAGCAGAATAAAAATGATCCACGCAGCGCTGATTATTAGACTGCTGAAATAAAATACCTAATTCAATATANATTTCAGGTCTATCTGGATAATATTGACTGACTCGAGCGTAGGTATTGATGGCAGAATCCATATATGCCTTCGAAAGCGCTTGCGAACCATCTTCCCCACTCANAGCAGCAGATAAAACCTTATANATACTTCCTTGTAAAACATGCGCATCAAAAAACTTAGGGGCTTCCTTAAGCGCTTTGTCAATCCAAAGTCTAGCTTCATCAAAATCTTGTTGTAATGCATAAGTATTGGCAAGTCCAACCATCGCTTTTGAATTTTTAGGGTCATTGTCAACAACGATTTGNAAATAGTTTTGCGCCCTACTTATATCAGCAACAGTTCTATTTCCTTGATTGATAATAGACAAAGCATACATCATTCTTGCACGGTTACTCGAGCTATCGATACGAAATGCCTTAGCTGCATCAGCATANGCNGTTGCATAATCGTAGTGCTCNAAGGCTAGCGTTGCACTTTCTAATAAGGCTTGAAAATTATTGGGTGATGCCTCAAGCGTTTGATTCAAACGAATTCTTGATTCAGCATACGATTCTTTGGACACTGAGACAGATTTTACTTTGCTTTTTACAGGCATTTCCTTTTCTCCACCGCATGCAAAAAGGACGCTAATTATTGCGCAAACAAACAATAGGTTCTTCATAATGTAAAGTTAGGGTATTTTGTTTTGCTTAAAGCATTTTGTACCTTTGAAACTAACCAAATGATGGNACGCATTATGAAATTAAAGTTATCGCTTTTTCTTATTTTAATAGTAACGATGGTGCAAAGCGCTTGGACTCAGGGCTGTTCTCAATGTAAGCTATTGGCGGAACAGGGTAGTGGACTTGAAGAAGCTTCTTTTGGAAGTAATATCAATAGCGGTATTCTGTTTCTAATGATCATACCCTATTTGATTTTAATGTTTCTCTTTCGAGAACAAGTCAAAAATGTTTTTTCAAAATTGTTCTCTAAAAGGAGCTAATCCCAAACAATAGAAATCTTTCCGATTGATGCTCCGCTTTCCAGATGTGAGTGNGCAGTGGAAATATCGTTCACATTGTATANATTGCCGACAATTACTTGGATTTTCTTCTCCGAATATAGCTCCATAAGCTGGACTAAACAATGGTGCATAATACCAGGTTTATNGTCAGCGATTTTTAACATATTTACACCTAAGATACTTTTGGAAGACATCATCAAAGCGGCAGGTATAATCAGACCCATCTTTCTAAGGAAATTTAGCGAGGAAAGTATACCAAAACGACCACCAGAAAGCTCAGCACCACCGAATAGATAAAGCCTCCCGCCTGGNCCCANATGATGCCAGTCCTTTTTAAACGTTGAACCTCCTATAGGATTGAAGCTAGCGTCTAGTTTTTTACTATGATGTATTTCCTCAATATAGTCTTGGGTTTTATAATTGATTACCTGATCTGCACCAAGATTTCTAACGATTGTTTCTTTTTCAGTTGAACCCACTTTAGCAATCACTTCGGCACCTCTTCGTTTTGCAAGCTGAATCAAAAGTGTACCAACTCCTCCTGCAGCGGCATGGATCAAAACACGCTCACCCGCCTGAATAGGAGCCAAATAATCGGTCATATAATACGCTGTTACCCCTTGAGTACTCAACGCCAAAACCTCAGAAGATGGCAAGTCATCAATTGGCACCAGNGCCATTTCTGTTGTAATAACGTGTCGTCCGTATCCACCGAATCTACAAAAGGCAAGCACCCGTTTCCCAATTAAATCAGAATTCCCNTCTGGCCCAATAGATAATACNTTTCCAACTACNTCATATCCNATAACACATGGCATNGGTGGTGCTTCGCGGTAAAGACCATTACGCGCCATAACATCCGCATAATTCAGGCCAAATGCTTCACTTTTAATGATTACCTCACCTTTATTAAGCGCAGGCAGAGTGATCTCTTTTCTCAGAAAAGCATACTTCGCATCTCCCTTTTTTACCAAGAAAATCGCTTCTGATTTCACTGCTGTTTAATTTAGAATCTAAATGAGACACCGCCCATTACCTGTATAGGTTGAACAGGNTAATTNTACCAATCGTTATAACGTTGAGACAATATATTGTTGAATGCCAGGAAGGCAGAAACTCTTTTATTGTATCTGTAAGAAATACCCAAGTTAAAATCAACAATTGCGCCTAAATTCATGTAATACTGGCCATCTACTTCTTGGACATCATCTTGCATTNCATAGACCAATGCTTTTCTGCCGGTTTCGATGTGNCCGTCCAAGTTAAACATGAACTTATCAAACAGGTTGTAGGCCGCTCTGAGCTCAAACTCGAGNACAGGNAAATTCCAGGCATAGGCCTCATTTAAGGTTTCATATGAATTATAGCGGGCCAAGCCATCAATCTTTAATTTTTCATCGAGTTGATAAAAAAGAGAGGCCTCAATCCGCGTATGATTNAGCGTGTCATAGATTAAGCCAAACTTATTCCTAAACGCAGACAATGTATCGGTAACAAAGAATGCTTTATTGGTGATTTTCTTAAAGCTCACATTTGCATTAAAACCCATTCTTTTGCTCAGTGTCCCTTTGATTCCACCATAAATATCATAAGGGTTGTTTTCGTTTATAAGCCTTACAGAAGGTGCTAAAAATTGATTCGTTTGAGATAAAGATGAGAACGAATTTTGTGAAAGCCCCCCTCTGATNCCGGCAAACGGAATAAATATATCGTTAAATAGAGAATACTTTATTTCAGCCTGTGGATAGATGAAAAACTGTGTCTCCTCGCCAATGTCCAAAGCCATTGAGAATCCCAAATCAAGTTTAAATCTATTGTCCATAAGTTGTGTCAAAACACCTGGCTTAAAATCAATTATTGTATTGGATCTTATGCGGCCAGAATCCAAAGGCAGACTAACAATTGANTCCTCAACTCCAAAACGATAATTATTCAGGCGTATCCCCAAATTAGCATAAAACTCCTCTGATTTGTAATTATACCATCCTTTGATATTTAGCTTTGCGTTGTGCTCTGCTGCCCTCCATTCTTCNAGAGAATCCTCTAAGGGCGATGCAGTTTGTAAATAATGATATCTCAAATCCACANCATAATTCATTACCGCACTATCACCAAAGTCAGAAACATATCCTATGTTGGTGCCAATCCTTTGGAACCGCTGATAAATCAATGATTTATCAATCGTATCAGATGGAATTCCGTAATAATTAAAACCATGGTTCATATAATTTAATTCTCCATTAATCATATAAGTATTATCCACTACTTTACCATATAAAGTAGCACCTGTTCTATCATAATTTGCAGGAGCATATGCAATACTGTTTCTATCCTTTATTTTTGCAAAAGAGCTTATGTGATCGATTTTTACGCCATATTGATACCCTTTTGACCTCGTTGAATTGTANACGAATTGACCCAANGGCATNACCCCAGTTCCCATACCTATCTTAGCANAAAAGGGATAAAGTTGACGAAGCTTTTCCGTAGTTTCAATTTCCGCTGCTTTAATNGCCGTAAGCCTAATTTGTGTCGGATATAAGTATGCCAATAAAGGATAGGATGCAACAGCAGAAGGTTTAACAGTATCTATAATCTGTGGNGACAGCGTGAGTCGANTTGCTGGCTCGACCTGTCGGCTTCCCTTTCCATCAATGGTAACATCTGGAGGTTGGGCATAGCTTACTTGGAAAAGGATAAAAAGAAAGCAAAGCAATAAATATAGNCGGCTATTCTTCATTTATTTCGATTTTAGTTTCTGGACTCTCTTCCTCCTTATTTTCCTCGGCTTCCTTTAGTGCAATAATCTCTGCCCATAATAAATTTGCCTCTTCAATAATACCATCATCTGNTATTGGGTAATGCTCTTTAATGGACTTAAGGTTTTGTTCGGCTTGAACGTAATCCTTTTGCTTTACAAAGATTTTAGATTTTAGAATCAAGGCCTTAGCAATCCAATAATCGTAGCTGGGTTTCATTTTTAAGAGCTCCTGAATTTCAATGCTCGCCGTATTTAGGTCATCTTGAATGTAGTGTATATAAGCCATGGTATATTTGGCCTCTGATCCCATAAATGTTGTGGTATGCTCTACCAACCATTTCAATGGAACCAATGCCTCTTGATATTGNTCAAGGCGGAACGCAGAAATACCNTAAGCATAATTGGCCTCAGCTCGTTGCGCATCATCTAAAACTGGGGCTTCTAAAACTAGTGCAGCATATGCTTTACTTTTTTGATAATCCTCAGTAAAATAGGTGGCTCTCATAACTCCAAATCGCGAAATAAATAAGGTNCTAGGGGTTGTCGCTAANNCCTCTAATCTCTGGTAATATTTCAATGCATTTGGATAGTCTTTTAGCCCATAATAATGGATTGAAACACGTCTTGCTGCAGCTTCACTGTAAGAATTACTTGTGGCATCTAAGAAGCGTTTATAATTTTCAATTCCATTCAATGTATCGTTAACCGCTAGATATGATGTCCCGAGGTAATAATAAGTCTCAGCAACATATTGTCCGTTCTCAGAAAAGCTCCCTAGGTATACCTGAAATTTCTCAATGGCTTCTGTATAATTAGTATCAAGATATGCCTGAAGAGCAGGAGTATAAAACAAATTTTCTTTTTCGTCATCCGTATAGTTAATACAGCTATACCTTTCAACAACCTCTGCCGCCTTTTGAGGTTTTTGTTGCGCTGTGTAAACATCGACTAAGCCCTTTGCNGCTATTTCACAAACGTCATTTTCATTTTCATGCTCAGCAAGAACTTTTAAATAAGCAATCTCAGCTTTTTCATATTGCCACTTTTTCAAATAACAATTTGCCTTACCAATTTTAGCCTGTGTCAGGAAAGGAGAATTAGGGAAATCAATAATTAAGTTGTCATAATACAACAAGGCTTCATCATTATTGCCAATTGAGGAAAANGTATTTGCCAATTCATAGGTCGCATTCATTGAATATTTAGAATCGGCATATGAGGTCAAAATTTCTTTTAGCTTCTCAACTTTAATTGTTCCTTGACCACTATAGCCATAGGTTTTAGCGACATAATACAAGGCCTTATCATTCAGTGACGTATTGTATGAAAACGCTTTTTCGTAAAATTCAATGGCTAAAGCGTTTTCCTTNTTCANGTAAAAAATATCTGCAATACGAAAACAAGCATCTACCTCTTTGCGCACATTATCTGGATTCGATTGTAAATAAATCCTAAAGTTTTCTGATGCTCTCGTATCAGAACCTAAAGCTTTATATGCGTATGCCATATTGTAGTATGCATCTATTTTCTCAGGTATTGCATTAGAAGCGGGAGCCGCAATGAAAAGCTTATAATTCGCAATAGCTTCTTGCATTTTATCTTGTCTGTAATAAGCATCTGCAATCCAGTAACGGGACAAAGCAGCGAGCTCGGGATCAATAGGGTGATCATTCACAGCAGCAAATGCAGCAATAGAAGAATTATATAGACGCTTTTGAAAAAGTTCCACACCGCGGTTATAAGATAATGTCTGATATACCCTTTTTAATCTCGCATCGAGCTTGGGGAGTTTGTTCAGCGATTCAATTGCTTTTTTATAATTGCTCGTTGAACTGTAAGCATTAATTAGGTATTGGTATACNTCCTCTTTTCTTGAAGAGCTTGGATATTCTGATAAATAATTTTCAAATGCCCTAACCGATTCATCATAGGGATTGATGTCNACAGCAAATGATATTACGGCAAAGTTGTAAAGGGCATCTTCTTTTATTTTTGGGATGGCAGACATTTGAGATGCATTTTCAAAAGCACTGCGGGCAGGAANCAACTGCTCATTAAGCTGATAACATTCCGCAATTTTGTACATAGAGATTTGACCTAAGCTATCGTCTACACGCACAACCTGATCCAAGTATGCAATAGCTCCCTCGTATGCTTTTGTTTCAAAAAGTGCATANCCAATCTGATATGCATCATCTCTTGTCAACCTAGATTTTTTTGCATATTTCAAAAGGTAGCTTAAAGCATCTGAATACAATCTTTTATTATAATAAGCATTTCCGATAATATGATTCACATCTTTTTCGTGGCTGACTAGCTTACAAGATAGAACGGTTGGTGCATAATCTATTACCGCATCATAATTGTGCTGTTTGTGATAGATTTGAACAATATAATAGGGCACAATTCCACAATAATCTGTGTTTTTTTCTAGTGCTAAAAATTGCTCTAATGCTAGCTGGTAAGATCCTCTTTCATAACANAAGTGGGCAAAAAAGTACTTGCTTGGTGCGGCATACTGAGAGCTACCATTTAGATTTTCGCGAAATGCATTAATGGCAGCCTCAAAATCTTCATTTTGAAGGGCTGAATAACCAAGCTTAAAGTAAAACTCTTCTTTAAAGGAAGAATCAATATCACCTGCTGTTAGCTTACTTAGCCAAAGGTGCGCATCATCATAGGTTTCATCCTGAAAAAATGAATTCCCTATTTTAAAATTGATAAAACTACGGTGAATGTTTTCTGGGTACACCCTGTTGTAATTCATCAAAAGGTCTATTGCATCACTATTGTAGAGNTCTAAACCCGACAATCCCTCATAATACAATGCTTTCTGATAAAGAGGATCATTGTAATTATCGCATAGGTTAATAAAGGTTCTAAATTCCTTTTTTGCAGCGCCATATTGTAGGTTAGCATACAGCTCCTCACCTCGATAATATCCGTCATACAGACTAGTATACTTATCTGTTTTTTGGGAGGACGCCAGAAAAGGAAGGGTGGCTATAGCCACTAAAATAAATAATGTTCTACTTTTTCGCACTAAACAAATTTACATTCACAAACAAGCCAAGTTCAGGCAGGATTCAAAAGTTTTAAACCTCACCTTGTTAAGAGATAATTTCAAGCAAATAATTTTTCACGAAGATGATTCTGCACTTTTGTATAAACANATAAGTTTTATGTCTGAAGTAGTTACTCTNAAAAACGCTGATATTTTTCAGAAAGGAAGNNAAGTNCTTTCNGNTGTNCAGNTNTCAATNNANGCAGGNCAATTCGTNTTTCTTATCGGAAAAACNGGAAGCGGAAANAGTAGCCTNCTTAAAACCTTATANGGNGANNTGCCNCTNCAAGAGGGNGAGGGTANCTTNNATACATTTAATTTAAAAAAATTAAAAAGAAGAGAGATTCCTATGCTTCGAAGAAAAATAGGAATTGTTTTTCAAGACTTTCAGCTGCTTATGGACCGTACAGTAATCCAAAATCTATATTTTGTACTTAAAGCAACTGGTTGGAAAAAAAAGAACGAGATTCATGAGCGGGCCACAGCTTGTCTAAAGCTGGTCGGACTTGAGGAATTAGGTGCCAAAATGCCTCATGAGCTTTCAGGAGGAGAGCAGCAAAGAGTGTCCATTGCCCGCGCATTATTAAATGACCCAAAATTAATTTTAGCGGATGAACCTACGGGGAATCTTGACCCTGAAACTTCAGAAGAAATCATGCGTTTATTGATTACCGTTTCTAAAGAAAAAAATGCTGCAATTCTTATGGCGACCCATGACATGCACATTGTAAAACTGTTTCCTACAAAAACCTTATTGGTCGAAAACGGAGCTGTTGTTCATCACAGCTAACGGTCCATTTCACCACAAATCGGCATTGCAATAAGGGAC